>CAZAIE010000019.1:0-16855 GCA_964485035.1 uncultured Myxococcaceae bacterium
GCACTTGGGACAAGCTTCCATCGGCATCGGCGCCCCCGTCGTTTCGCGACGAACCGTTCGGGTCAACCTACCTCGGGCACGGCCGCCTCAGCAGCCCCAGCGCGACACCTCTGGCTCGGGCTGCTCGGGGGGAAGCTCTCGCAGCGGCACCGGCTCGAAGGCCGCCGGGGCGTCCGGGGTCGCGGGGTTCACCAGCCGCTCGAAGCGCGCACACCCGCCACCCTCGAGCCACTCGGTGCAGCGCAGGACGACGCCGCGGCTGTGGCCGTACACCGTACCCACGTCCAGCTTCACCAGCGCCCGGCCGTCGCCCGTCGCGAAGCAGCCCAGGACCTGCCCCTTCGCGAGGAACGCGTTGGGTCGTTGCCGAAGAGGAACTGGCGCACGCCCAGAGCCCGGCGACCGGCCTCGAAGTGCTCGCCGCGGGAGCCCCACCAGACGTCGTGGTTGAAGAACCCGGCGATCGGCGGGCGGGCCTTGGCGTCGCCGCAACCCTGGCGCGAGCTCCAGTCGGCGCGGTCCACCATCTCCCGGTAGAACGCTTCGACGTCTTCGCGCGTGCGGCCCTGCGAGTTCCCGGAGTGGGAGACGTAGATGCCGTTGACGAACGCCGCCGCGGGCCGGGTGCGCAGCCAGGCGCCGTAGCGGCTGCGCGGGTCGAGCACGTCGCGGCAGAGGTCGAGGCCGCGCGCGACGGCCTCCTCGCGGATGGGGGCGTAGAAGCGCAGGTGCCCCTTCGCCAGCGTGCCGATCTCGTGGTTGCCGGCGAGGACCAGGACCCGGCCGCCAACTGCCTGCGCCTTTCCGGCGAGGTCCTCCACGAAGTCGATGGCCGCCAGCGAGTGCGGGCCCTTGTTCACCAGGTCCCCGACCTGGATCAGCAGGGCGTCGCCGCCCGACCAGGCGAACCCGCTCCCCTCGCGCACCACCAGCCCGGCGCGCAGCAGCGACTCCTGGAACTCGGCCAGCATCCCGTGCACGTCCCCGACCACGAAGAGCCGGCCGCGGAACGAGTCGAGCGCGACCACCGCCGGGGAGCGCGACCAGTCACGCTCGAAGGCCGCGAAGGGCGGACACGGCGGCAGGTCCTGCGACGACGGGACCGGGGCCGCGGTCCGGCAGGCCAACAGGAGGAGCAAGAGGACGGCCGACGGCCGGAGCACGCGCATGGGAGAGGGAGTATCGATCGTCCGGGCGCGGGGCGTCTCGGCCTCCTCCTAGAAGCGGTACTGTCCCCGGGTCTGTCCACCACAGGGAGGGAACACATGCAGGGTTCGATGCGGGTGTGGATTGCGGCTGCGGTGTGCGTCGTCGGCGTCGCGTGCTCGTCGGGTTCCGACCCGGTCGCCGTCACGGGCGTGACCTTGACCCCGACCACCGTCAGCCTGGCTGTGGGCGCGACCCAGCAGCTCACCGCAACCGTCGCCCCGGCCAACGCCACCAACGCAGCCGTCAGCTGGTCCTCGAGCCTCGAGAACGTCGCCTCCGTGTCTGCGAGCGGCCTCGTCAGTGCTGGCGCGCCGGGCGACACCACCATCACCGTCACCACCGCGGACGGCGCCTTCAAGGCCACCTGCGCGGTCACCGTGACTGGCACGGAGGTGGTCCGGGTGACCGGCGTCACCGTGAGCCCCACCACCGCGACCCTCGCCGTGGGCGCGACCCAGCAGCTCACCGCAACCGTCGCCCCGGCCAACGCCACCAACCCGCTGGTCGGGTGGGCGTCGAGCGCCGAGGGCATCGCCACCGTGTCTTCGCAAGGGCTGGTGACTGCGATCGCTCAGGGCAGCGCCACCATCACCGCCAACACCGCGGACGGCTCGTTCAAGGCCACCAGCGCCATCACCGTCACCGGCAGCGGCGGGACGGTCTCCGGATCGATCCTCTACACGACCACCGGCGACAACGAGATCCACGCGGTGGCGGTCGACGGCACCAACGACCGCACGCTCACCGCGCTGGGCTACGCGAACGCCGCGGTCAAGTACGCCGTCTGGTCGCCCGACGGGACGAAGGTCCTGGTGGTCATGAAGGCCATGACCGGGGACACCAAGGCCCGCCTGTACATCGTGTCCGCCAGCGAGACCAGCCAGAACCCGGCGCCCATCGACCTGGGCAACCTGGAGATCGACACCAACCCGCTCACCGGCGGCACCACCGCCTGCCAGAAGCGCTACGCGGTGTGGATGAGCACCGACAGCATCGTGCTGATCGCGCGGCCGTCCACCGACACCTCCTCGAGCGCCTACGGCTTCTACAAGCTGGCCATCTCGCTGAACACGGTCGTGCCGATCAAGGCGGCGATGGGCGCGTGCAACGACTTCGAGCTGGCGCCCGACGGGAACCACCTCCTGGTGCAGGCGCCCGCCAAGGTGTCCATCGGCGGGACCCAGTTCGACGTGCTGCACATCCACAAGGTGTACATGCCCGACGGGACCACCACCGACCTCAACGCCGACGAGACCACCGCCGCGAACTACTGGCTGCCGCAGTGGCTGGGCGGGTCGCGCCTCGCGTACGTGAAGCAGACCAACGTCGGCTACGCGCTGGGGACCATGAACCTGGACGGGACCGGGAAGCAGGAGCTCGTCACCACCAGCGCCACCAACGACGTGATCGCCCCGATGACTGTGGCCCGGGACGGCAGCAAGATCGCCTACCGGCGCAGCAACACCCTGCACGCCATCGGCGCGGACGGAACCGGTGGGGCCCAGCTCTCCAGCGCCATCCCGCTGGGGTTCGACTGGTCGGGGGCGGACGCCAACACCATCGCCTACTACGCAATCAAGGGAACGGAGAGCAACGTCTTCTTCGTCCGCACCGACAAGACCGAGGTCGGGAAGGTCTGGGCGCAGGGCAAGGCGATGAACCAGCTCGGCGGCTACCGCTCCTGGTACCCCTGAGATGCCAGGCGCCGCGGAGCGGGAGGTGCCCGCTCCGCCGGTCAGCCGACCCGCGCCACCCGCCACTCGCCATCGTCGTGGAACACGTCCAGGGCCCAGACTGCGCCCGCGGCGCGCAGCGCCTCCACCGAGGCCTCGGGCGCCGCGAACAGATCCACCGGCTCCAGCTCGCGCACGGCCTTCGCGTCGGAGAAGCCGACCAGCGTCCAGTTCCCCTCGGCGAGCCAGTCGAGCACCGCGCCGAGGTCGAACTCCTCCTCCGGGAGCCGGTACTGCCCGGGCGCGACCTCCACCCAGGTCCCTTCCGCTTCGTCCATCTCCGACGGGTCGTCGTCGCAGACCAGCACCGCGGCCCCGGCGCTGGAGAGCAGCTCGAAGGCCAGCTCGAGGCGAGCATCCGGCCGCTTCTTGTTGAAGGGCACGGCGCGCAGCGCGTCCCCCAGCGGGCTGGGGACCACCGGGAGCGCCGCCAGCGTCTGCGCGAGGCCCATGGCTACTTGCGCCCCTTCCCCGCCTTCTTCTCGCGAGTCACGGTGACGATGGTGCCGATGCCACCACGCACCTTGAAGTCGCCGCGCACGGTGATGGTCCGCGGAGCGATCAGCTCGAAGAGATCGTCGGTGATCTGGTTGGTCACCGCCTCGTGGAAGGCGCCCTCGTTGCGGAAGGTCCACAGGTAGAGCTTCAGGCTCTTCAGCTCCACGCAGAGCTTGTCCGGGACGTAGTCGATGTAGATGTGCGCGAAGTCGGGCTGCCCGGTGATGGGGCACAGGCAGGTGAACTCCGGGCAGTCGAACGAGATGAGGTAGTCGCGGTCGGGCGCGGGGTTCTTGAAGGTCTGCAGGTCCTTGCTGGGCTGGCTGGGCATCGGGGGCTCCGGGTCGAAAAAGGCCGCGGACCATAGCACGCCCCCCGCGCGCCCCGGTGCTCCGATTGGGGAGGGCGAAGCCGGCGCGCCCGAGGCTCGTGAAACCACCGGCTGGGCTTCGGGATACCCCTCTCACACGTCGCCCAAAGACGGAGCCGCACATGCCCGACGCGCCCCCGCCGACCGAGACCACGATGGACTCCCGAAGGGACGAAGGCGCCTGGGCCGAGCTCGAACGGGGGATCCACGCGGCGCTGGAGACCTACTCCAACGTCCACCGCGGCAGCGGCCACGCCTCGCAGGTCTCCACGCACCTGTACGAAGAGGCCCGCACCATCGTCCTCGAGCACCTTGGCCTGCGCGGGGGCCGGCACGTGGTCGTCTTCGCCACCCCGCGCCGCGCCGCACAGCTCGCGAAGCAGCTCCCGGCCGGCCGCTTCCAGGTCGTCTCCAGCGAGGAACTCGGCCTGCCACTGGGCGTGCGCGCGCTGGCCATCGAGCGCGGGGCGCTGCCCAGGGGCGTCCCCTTCCAGACCGGCGGCGGCACCACCAAGCTCGTCTCCCGGAACTGGGCCATCTGGGCGGATGGAGCCGACCGCTTCGAGGCCGGCACCCCCGCGATCGTCAACGTGCTCGCCCTGGCCAAGGCGCTGAAGATGATCGCCGCCTCGCGCCAGGACCTCTTCCACGGCCAGGCAGAGGCGACGCCCGCACCGAATCTGCGCCACGACGCTCTCGACGCGCTCTCTGGGAAGGAGCTGCTCGCTGCGCTGCGCCGCTCGCTCGTGGGCAGGGACCTGCGCGTCCCGACCGCGGAGGGTCTGCGGCCGTTCACCCAGCTCGACAACAGCGCCAGCACGCCCACCTTCGAGCCGATCTGGCAGGCGTTCCGGGGCACTTGGCGCCAGCCGGAGGCCGCACGACGCGACGTGGTCCAGCAAGCGCGTGCGATCTGCGCGGAGGCACTGCACGCACCGGCACCCGACTACGAGCTCGTCTTCACCTCCAACACCACCGAGGCGATCAACCTGGTCGCGGAGAGCCTCGGGCGCGAGGCCGGGACCGACGGGGACCAGGTGATCGTCAACACGCTCCTCGAGCACTCCTCGAACGACCTGCCCTGGCGGAACGTCCCGGGACACGCGCTGGTCCGCCTGCAGATCGACGCCAACGGCTTCGTGGATCTGCCCGGCCTGGAGGCCCTGCTGCGCGCCCACGGAGGCCGCGTCCGCCTGGTCGCGGTGAGCGGAGCCTCGAACGTCCTGGGCGTCTGCAACGACCTCGCGGAGATCGGCCGCATCGCGCACCAGCACGGGGCGCGGGTGCTGGTGGACGCGGCCCAGCTCGTCGCGCACCGCTCCATCGACGTCGAGCGCCTGGGCATCGACTACCTCGCCTTCTCCGCCCACAAGGTCTACGCGCCGTTCGGCTGCGGCGTGCTCGTCGCGCGCAAGGGACTGCTCCGCTTCGACGACGCCGAGCTGGCGCAGCTCCACGCGTCGGGCGAGGAGAACGCCGGGGGCGTCGCCGCGCTGGGCAAGGCGCTGGTGCTGCTGCGCCGCGTCGGCATGGACTTGGTCGAGGCCGAGGAGCGCGAGCTGACCGCCCGGCTGCTCCGGGGGCTGGCGAAGATCCCAGGTGTCACGCTCTACGGCATCCAGGACCCCGAGTCCGCCGCGTTCGCGCACAAGGTCGGCGTGGTCGCCTTCGCGCTCGACGGGATGATGGCGCCGCGCGTGGGCAGGGAGCTGGCCGAGCGCTCGGGCATCGGCATCCGGGCCGGGTGCCACTGCGCCCACCTGCTCATCAAGCACCTGGTGGGCATCGGCCCCTTCCTCGAGCAGTTCCAGCGTGCCATCCAGACCGTGTTCCCGAGCCTGAAGCTCCCCGGCGTCGCCCGCGTGAGCCTGGGGCTCGCGAGCACCGGCGAGGACGTGGACGCGCTGCTGCGGGCGGTCGAGGGACTGCGCCGGAAGCCGCAAGCTGAGTCCGTGCCCGCGGCCGAGGTGAAGCGACAGATGGCCGCGTTCGTCGAGGCGGCGGCGCTCCGCGTGTACGCCCAGCCCTCGTAGCGTTCGACGCCTGGGAACCCTCCGCGTAACGTCTGCGCCGTGCCCGGGTTGGGCCCGTCTCCTCGCGAGGTCCCCATGCTCCCGCTCCCGCTGCTGGTCCTCACGGCGCAGCTCACCCCACTGGAACCGGTGGCGGTGTTCGACATGAACGTCCCGCAGGCGCCGCGGGAGCTGACCTGCGACGACTGGATGCGGCGGGCCCCCCGCTGCACGAAGGAGGGATGGAGGGAGCCCACGGCCGACGCCCAGGCCGCAGAGAAGCTGCGCAAGACCGAGGCCACCCTCCGGGCGGAGTGCACCCGGGACCGCTCGTGCGTGCCGCTCGCCATCGGCCTGCGGCGGGCGGGTCGCGGCGAAGAAGCCAGGCCACTGCTGGAGCGCGCGTGCAGCGGCGGGAACGGCTGGGCGTGTGCCGAGCTGGGGGAGCTGCTCTGGCGCGATCGCCACGTCGCCCAGGACTTCGCGGCGGCGCACCGGGCCTTCGCGAAGGCCTGCAACGCCGACACCCGGCACTGCCGGACGCTCGGCCGCTTTCTGGAGTACCACGGCAAGGCCGCACGGATGCCGGAGCAGCAGGCTGCCTTCGGGAAGTCCGAGGCGCTGCGCAAAGCGTCGGCTCCGGCAGGCGGGCCGGTCTGGGACGGCCAGGACGCACCGGAGGGCACCCGCTGCCTGGACTGGGCCCGACGCTCGGTGGCCTGCCGGCTGAAGCATGGCCCCGCGCTCGCCCAGACCGCGGACGAGAACGCGGCCTGGCTCGCGAAGAACCAGGCAAACTGCGCAAGGGGCATCGAGATCGCCTGCCTCAACGTCGAGGCCACGCTGTTCAACAGCACCAGGCGGCCGGAGGCGGTCTCGGCGCTTGCGCGACGCTGCGATGCCGGCTCTTCCTTCCACTGCACCCAGCTCGGGGAGGCGTTCGCCGAAGGAGACCACCTGCCCAAGGACCCCGCCCGTGCGCGGAGGTTCTTCCAGCGCGCGTGCGAGCTCGACGCGGACAGCTGCGACCGCTACACCGCGCTCCTGGCTCAGAAGCCGCCAGCCGCCGGCGCCGAGGCGGCGGCCGAGCGGGAAGGAGCCGCGCCAACCCCGCCGGAGCCACAGGACCCTGCCGAGGTCCCCGCCAGGGTTCCTGGCTATCCCGCGCCGGACCTCGGTGCGTGCCTCGCGCCCATCACCGTCCCAGCCACACCCACGCGCGCCCGAGCCGCCGCGGTGCTCTATCGCGTGCACGACGCGTTCTTCCCGCTCGTCTGCGTCCAGGACGGGAAGCTGCTGCCGGCTGAAGGGGCAACCCTGCGCCGCTGCCTGGCGCTGCTCCCTGCGCGGCCGGACGTCCGCCTCATGGACGGGACCCTCCTGCGCCTCTCGCCGCTGGGGTCCCACCTGCACTCGACCATGGAGAGCATCCAGGGCCGAGGCTGGGGGATCCCAGGAAAGGGTGCCAAGCCCACCGCCACACACACCAAGGAGACAGAGCTCGCCGTCTGGCCGCCCGACGCGGACCTCGGCCTGGTCCCGCTGCCGGTGGGCGCGACCGACCGTCCGCCTCCCATCGAGGTGCTGGAGGAGGCTCTGCAGCGCGTCGGTCCCGGGTGGGGGGCGCTGTTCCTGAACTACCGGCCCGACCCATCGCTCGAGGTGCTCCAGGCCTTCCAGGCCGACGGGCTCGGCGCGGTCCTCAGCGTGACGGGACGCCTGCGCGGGGTCTTCGTGAATCCGGGCGCGGAGTGGCGCGTGCTGCGTCTCGCCGGGCCCGCAGACCTCGGCACGTGGGTCCTCGCCCGGACCGACCTGGACGGCAACCGGGAGCCCGAGTGGCTGGTCTTCACCAAGTGCGTGAACGGGTTCTTCCTCGAGCTCTGGCCGTCCGACTTCCGCAAGCCGCTGGCGTCCTACGTCGACTGCGGCATCTGAGCTGGCACGAGGACCGCCGCTCCCCCTCGGGCTTCCTGTCGTGACGACGCCCGCCCGTCTGCCCGCGGGCCTCCGTCAGAAGAGCCGGCCCCACGCCAGTCCCTCGCTCGTCTTCTCGAGCCTGTGGTTGTCGATCCGGATGTGGAACGTCCCCTGCTTCTCCCAGTAGACGAGCAGGATGCGCTCGTCGCCAATCGACAGCTTGTACTCGGGGCCGCCAGAGGAGACGTGGTCGAAGGAGTAGTTCGAGCGTTGGACGCTGCGGATGCGGTACGGGGTCGGACGGTCGTCGGTCTTGAAGACGGAGGTCGACTCGTTGAGCCAGTTGCCCTTCTTCACGAAGCGCATGCACAGCAGCCGGATCTCGTTTCCCTCGCCTCCCTGGATGTCGCAGCCGGTGTCCGAGCTGCTGTAGTGACCGGTCATGCTCTTGGCCGGTCTGGCCAGCGCCTGGGGCCAGCCCTTGGGGAGCGCGTTGGTCGCCAGGACGATGTTCCCCTCCATGTAGTGGACGCTGCGCAGCTCCTCCTCGCGGCGACGCTGGGCCTCCGCCTCGGTCCGCTTCTTCGCCGCTTCTGCCTCGGCGACCTTGCGTGCCTCCTCGGCCTGGACCGCAGCGACCCGCTGCTGCTCGGCGTGCACCTTGGCCATCAGCGCCGCCTCCTCCTGGCGCCGCTTCACCAGCTGCACGTAGTCCTCCGCGCTCCGCTTCGCGTCGGCGGCCTCGCGGACCCGGCGCTCCTCGACCAGCGCCAGCGCGCGGGACTCCTCCAGGGGCTTCAGCTCGAAGTCGAAGTAACGGCGCGCCCCCGAGGCCTCCTCGACCAGCGCGAAGTCCTTGCCGAACTGCGGCGGCCTGCCGCGGTACTCGGGGACCACCAGCGCGCCCTGGGCGTCGCGCAGGCTGTAGGTGTCGGCGGCGGAACGCGAGCGGACGACGAAGTGGTTCCAGGCGAACTCCACGACGTCGCCGCCGAAGACGTCCAGAAGGTTGCGGCCCTGGCGGTCGAACCAGACGTAGGTCGGCGGGAGGTAGCGGGGCGACCGCCTGGCGAAGAAGAAGTGCGCGGGTTGTGGCCGCTCGAAGTGGGCCATGGCCCGGGCCTGGAGCTGGTGGATGCTGTAGCCGCCGATGCGGGCCGGCCCGGTCGTCTCGAAGCCCAGGTCTGCTTCGTCGGTGAGCTCGTGGATCGGCTTCGTCCCGGGCGCACCGAAGTCCGCGAGCGAGACGAGCGCCTGGTGTCCCTTGGGGAGCTTCCTGCGGAAGAAGACGGTCTGGTCGGCGAGCATCTCCGCGTACTCGAGCCCCGGCACCTCGGCGGGCCGCAGCTCGCCCTTCCCCAGGTCGACCACCCAGACCTTGAGCTCGGACTCGCCGTCGCCCGTCTTCAGCATCTCGTAGGCGAGACCTCCGCCGTCGGCGCGCACGTCGATGAAGGAGAAGTGGGGCTCGGTGACGAAGCGCCCGCACGCGTCCACGAGGCCCCAGGTGAAGACGGAGTCCATGGCCGGCTGCGAGTGGAGCTTCACCTCGAAGCCCCGGGTCTTGATGTCCGGGACCTCGAAGCCGGCCTTCTCGAACGGGAAGCCGCCCCCACCCTTCAGGTGCTGCAGCTTCACCACGCCCAGGCCTGGCGGACGCCGGTAGAGGGCCACGACCCCAGGGGCGAGCTCCGGGCGGGTGGTGCCCCTCGCGAAGACGCGGCGGTCCATGCAGCCCTCGGTGGGGTCGCTCAGCACCGGGCGCGCGGCCGCGCAGCCCTGCACGAGCGCCAGCACCGCCCACGCCATGACCTGCCACCCTCGCTTGCTGCGCATTCGAGCCTCCCTTGGGTATGCCCAGGTTAGCCGGTGGACGTGGACCGGGTGGACTGGGTCGACCGGGTGGACCGCCCTGGATCCCACGTAGCCTGCGAAGGCATGTTGGGTGGCATGCCTGCACCGACGTCGTCCCGCGGTTCGTTCCTGCCGCTCGCCCTCGCCCTCCCGCTGCTCGCTGCGTGCGAGTCCCGGACCGTGCCCTCGACCTGGAAGGACCCGCGCCAGGGCGAGAAGGTCGCCCGCCTCGAGGTCTCCCCGGACCATGCGGACGTCGCCATGGGCGAGCAGACGGTCCTCCAGGCCCGGGCCTTCGACGCCGAGGGCCGCGAGCTCACCGACGTCCGCTTTGCCTGGCTGGACGGCAGCTCCATCCGCGGGCTCACGCTCGTCTCCCCCGAGGCGCAGGAGGGCAAGGTCGAGAGGCGCTTCGGTCCCGAGCTGGTGGTCGAGGGCCTCAACCTCGCCGGCGGGTCGCTCGAGGTGGCCGTCGCCGACTCGAACGGCGACCGCATCAACGCCGTGCGCGGCAACGCCACGGTGGCGGTCCACCCCGGCGGCACCCCCACGGAGCTCCTGCTCTCCCCGCCGGGCGAGACGATGAGCCTCGCGGTGGGCGAGCTCCGCCACGTCGCTGCGTTCGTCAACGCAGGCAACCAGCGGCTCCCCCGCTCGCCGCTGCAGTTCCAGGTCGAGGGCGACTGCCTCGAGCTGCAGCCCCCGCAGGACCTGCGCGACCAGCAGGCGGTGGTGCGCGGGCGGTGCGAGGGGACGGCGAAGCTCACCGTGTCGGCGCCGCCGCTCGTGAAGACGCTCGCGGTGACCATCGTCGCCGCCACGCAGCTGACCCGCCGGCCACCGCCCGACGCCGGCTTCCTGAACCCCAAGCGGCAGGACTACCTCTCGCCGCTGCTGCTCCTCGACGCCGAGGACCGGCCCTTCCTCTTCTTTTTGAGCAACCAGATCCTGCTGGCGCAGTGGTCCGGGACCGGCTGGGACGTGATGCCCGCGCACCCGTACGAGACCTCGGCGCGCAGGCTCCACCCGACGATGTTCCGGCTGGATCCGCAGGGGCGCCCCGCCTTCCTGGGCTGGGACCGCGGCCGCCTCGCCTACTTCCGCTACGACCCCTCGACCGGCCGCTTCGGCACCGAGCGGCTCGAGCGGGTCCGCTCGATGGAGGTGATCTCCTGGGGCGAGAGGGATGGCCGCCCGGGGTTCTGGCCCTACCAGGCCTCGGTGAGCGACGGGGCGCTGTCCGCCCTCGCGTTCGACCGCAAGACCGGCGCGGAGCTCATCGCCTTCACCCGCGACCTCCAGGTCCCCAGCGTCCCCGAGCCGGGCTCGCACCGGGCGTTCATGCTCGCCTCGCGCCAGGGCCCGGGGTTCGTGGTCGAGCCGCTGCCGTTCGTGGAGCGCAAGCACTCGATGAAGCTCCCCGACCGCGAGGGGCACTACTCCTGGCCGTTCAGCCACCACGACTTCCCCCCGCACCTCCACGACACCGTGGACGGCCTCGGGGTGCTGGTCTCCGAGCCCCCTCCCGACGACGGCTACCTCGTGCCCTTCGCCACCCTCGCGCTGCGCCGGGACGGGCGCTGGCGGTTCCTCGAGCGCCGCGGGCCGGGGAAGGTCGCCAGCGCGCTCGGCCCGGCCGGCGACCTGCACCTCTTCTGGCGCGGGAGCTCCTACGAGCGCCCCGGGGGGTTCACCAGCGACCGGGGCAAGCCACCCGCCAATGGCTACTGCGGCTGGGACTACTCGTTCGCGGTCGACTCCGCGGGCCGCCCGCACTACCTCGGGGACCGCCACCAGTGGATGGACCGCTACGGCGACTGGCGCGGCGCGGGCATCCTGGGGCGCACGGCGGCGGTGGCGTCCGACTCTGCGGTGGTGGAGCTGCTCGAGGAGGGCTGCGCGCAGGAGGGGCAGGGGGACTGCCGCATGAGGGTGGTGCACCGGCGGCCCGCGTGGGACTACGCGAGCCCTGCCGTGCGCGTGGTCCCCGGAGAGCGGACCCAGCAGACGGGCCTGCGCGTCTTGGCCCTGGACGACGGCACGGTGGGGGTCCTCGCGGGGCAGTACCGGGACCCCGAGCTCGAGGAGCGGGGCTTCGCCGAGCTGACCTTCCAGGTCACCCGAGACGGCGTGCACTTCGGCGACCCCGTCGCGGTCGGCGGTTGGGGGAAGGAGCGCCATGACGCGGTGCTCTACCTCGCCGCGCACGGCCAGGACGTCTACGCGCTCTTTGGGACCAACATGACGTTCTTCTCCGCCTCCCACGATCGCGGAGCGCGCTTCGAGGCCACCAACCTGCTCGAGTGCCACCCCGCCGCCGGGCTGGCGGTGGACGGAGGCGGCGACGTCTGGCTCTTCACCGGCGGCCCCGCCGCGAGCGGCTGCGGCCTGCGCCGCTCCACGGACCGCGGGGCGTCCTTCGCGCCCGTCCCGCCCCCCTTCGGCTTCGCCGCGGCGAACGCCGGGTTCGCCCGGCTCGCCAGCGGAGAGCTGCTCGCCGTGGCCGCCCGCGGAACGACCATCGACCGGAGCCGGCGCGCACCGGGCGCGGACGCGTGGGGCCCGGTGGAGTCGGTGGACGCCTCCCCCGAGGCACCGAACCAGTACGGCGAGCCGTTCCCGCTCCCGAGCGGGGACGTGTACTTCGCGCGGCTGGTCGGCGTGGGCCCGGAGGCGACCCGCACGTTCGTGATGCGGGTCCTGCGCTGGGCCGCGGGGGCGAGCGCGGTGGAGGTCTTCGAGTTCCCGCTCGCCTACGACGACCGCTACCTGGAGCTGCGCGCCGCGCGGGTCTTCGCGCTCCCCTCGGGGACCTACCTCTCCTTCACCGTCAGCGGGCGGCCCCTGCCCTTCCGCACCGAGCTGCGCCGGCTCGACGGGGCGAAGGCCGGGCCGCCGCTCGAGGTCGACCAGGGACTTTGCGGCGGTGAGGAGGTCCCCAGCGCCAAGCGCGCGCTCCAGATGGTGGAGCTGGGCGGCCAGCTCCAGCACTTCTGGATCGACGGGCGCGAGGCGGGGTTCGACCTGCGCCAGGAGAACCTCTACACCCGCTCCTTCGAGGTGCAGCGATGAGCGCCCGCGCCTGCCTGCTGTCGGCCCTCGCCGTCGCCCTCGCCGCCTGCCCGGCCGCGCGCGGACCCAAGCTGACCTGCGAGGACGACATCTGCCCCGAGGGCCACGACTGCGGCGCCGACCTGCGCTGCTACCCGCGGAGCTGCGACGGGACTGCCTGCGGCCAGAACGAGGTCTGCTTCCAGGGTGCGTGCCTGGACCGCGGCTGCGCGGGGAAGACGTGCCCAGCGGGTGAGATTTGCGCGCGCGGGGCCTGCTTCCCGCCCGACTGCCCGGACGAGGACTGCGCTGAGGGCTCGCTCTGCGAACAGGGGTTCTGCACCGAGCTCTCGTGCATCAACTCCAGCTGCCCCAGCGGGAGCTGCCACGCCGGCCAGTGCCTGGGCGCGACCTGCACCGACCGCCGCAAGGCCGAGTCGGAGATCGACGTGGACTGCGGCGGGTCCTGCCCCCCGTGCGAGGCCGGGAGGGTGTGCAAGAAGCCGGAGGACTGCGCCTCGGGCGCCTGCCGCTGGGGCCGCTGCGCCGCACCGACCTGCGACGACTGGGTCGCCAACGGGGGCGAGGCGGACCGCGACTGCGGCGGGAGCTGCCCCGGCTGCCCCTTCGGCGCCCGGTGCACCCGCAACGACGACTGCCTCTCGAAATCGTGCGCGGGGACCTGCGAGGTCGCCACCTGCGGCGACGGGCTCGAGAACGGCTTCGAGACCGACCTCGACTGCGGCGGGCCCTGCGTGCGCTGCGGCGAGGGGAAGCGCTGCCTGGTGGCCGGCGACTGCGGCTCCCGCTCCTGCGTCGAGGGGCGCTGCACCGGCGGCACCTGCCTCGACGGGTTCCAGAACGGGCTGGAGACCGACCTCGACTGCGGCGGGGGCACCTGTCCGGCCTGCGAGGACACGGAGCGCTGCCTCGAGGGCACCGACTGCCAGTCGAAGCGCTGCGACGCCGGCCGCTGCGCCGCACCGACCTGCGACGACCAGACCGAGAACGGACTGGAGACCGACCGCGACTGCGGCGGCGGGTGTCCACCGTGCGCCGACGGGCTGCGCTGCAAGCAGGAGCCGGACTGCCGCTCCCAGGTATGCAAGGCAGGGACGTGCGATCCCGGGGACTGCAAGGACGGGTTCCAGAACGGCGACGAGGCGGACGCGGACTGCGGCGGACGGTGTGCACCCTGCCTCGCGGGGAAGCGGTGCAGGACGCCGGCGGACTGCGCGGACGGGGTGTGCGGCCAGGACGGCTCTGCCAGGCGGCGAGCTGCATCGACGGCGTGAAGAACGGGAACGAGCACGAGCAGGACTGCGGCGGCGACTGCGTGGGCTGCCCCGCGGGGACGGCCTGCACGCTGCCGACGCACTGCGCGTCCCGGCAGTGCACTGCGGGCAGCTGCACCTCGCTCGCGAGCTGCAAGGCGATCCTCGCTGCCGACGCCACCGCCCTCAGCGGGATCTACGAGATCGACCCCGACGGCGCAGGCGCGCTCACTCCGTTCCTGGTCCAGTGCGACATGGCCTCCCAGGGCGGCGGCTGGACGCTGGTCGCAGTCCGCGCAAAGGACACGGCCACGACCGTGGACGCGACCCCGCCGCTGACCGACACCGAGGCGGCGCGGGCCGTCTCCAAGGAGCGCTGGACCGCGCTGCGCACCGGGGCGACGGAGTCGCTGGCGACGTTCCTCGACGGAGCCACCCCGGTGGCCCTCGTGGCCGCGAAGGCCGTGCTCGAGGCGGCCAACTGCACGCCGCTCGCGGCGGACCTCACTGCGGGCTGCCTCGCGCACGACGAGACCTCGGGGTGCACGGTCACCGGCTCCGACTACTCGACGTGGCTGGGGGTCTGCGCTCCCGGGGGCGCGCTGCGGACGACCTACCTCGGCCGCCAGTCGGCGAGCCCGTTCTGGCCCTCCGGCCCTGGCGTGAGGGACTGGTACGAGCCCGCGCGCGCCGCGATGTGGGTGCGCTGAGCCGGAGTCGCGGAGCGCCGGTTGCTCACCGCCGACGCGTGCGCAGGGCGTAGGCCGCCACCGCGAGCGCCAGCAGCGCCGCGCCGTACGCCAGCGCACCGAGCACGGGCCGGTACACGGCATGGTCGGTGAAGGCCGCAGCCATGCTCACCTGCGAAGGGAAGTACGCCGGCAGCGCGCGGATCACCGCCTGGTGCTGGGCCTCGGCGTAGAAGACCGGGTTCTGGAGCCAGCCAGCGTCGATGTTGGCCAGCAACGCGACCAGCAGGATGCCCTCGAGGTTCCGGCGAAGCAGCGCGCCGACGAGCAGCCCGTAGGCCCCGTACACCCAGCCGATCAGCGCGAACCCGAGGAAGACGCGCGCCGGGCGCTCGGGCCGGAAGAACAGCGGTAGCCCGGCGGCGACCGCGGCCGCGATCGCCGCGATGACGGCGAGGAGCACCACCAGTCGCGAGAGGACCACCTCGGCCGGCGAATAGCCGCACAACACCAGGCGCCGGCTCGCCTCGGCGTCGCGCTGCACCAGGTTCATCGCCAGGAAAGCCGTCACCAGCCCCACCGCCGCGAGCCCCATGAAGACGAGCGACTCGCGGCGCTTGCCCACCTCCACCAGCGTGTCCTCGCCCACGCTCGGAGATCGCCTCCATCTGCCCCGAGGGCCTTACCAAGGTCGCGCTCTGCTCGACCGGGAGCGAGGCCGTCGAGCAGGCCATCCGCATCGCCCGCGCCGCCACCGGCAGGCACGAGCTGTGCGGCGTCCGCCGGGGCTACCACGGCGCCACGCACCAGACGCTCTCGCTCTCGGACTTCGCGGGCTCGCTCAAGGGCCTGGGCGTGCGCAGCCCCGGCATCCACCGGCTCCCCTGCCCCGACTGCCCGCGCTGCCCGCTGGGGCTCAAGCGGGGGACGTGCGGCGTGCGCTGCGTGGTCGTCGGGGACCAGGAGCTCGCGACCGACAGCACGGACCTCGCCGCGGTGCTGGTCGAGCCCATCCTCGGCTCCGGGGGCATCGTCGTGCCGCCGCCGGAGTTCTTCCGCGCGGTGCGCGAGCTGTGCGACCGGCGGGGCGCGCTGCTCATCGCCGACGAGGCGCAGACCGCGCTCGGGCGCACCGGGCGCTGGCTGGCCATGGAGCACTCCGGGGTGACGCCCGACATCGTGGTCCTCTCCAAGGGCCTGGGAGCGGGCTTCCCCGTGGCGGCGGTGGTGACCCGCGCTGACATCGAGGAGAGGTGCCTGCGCGCGCCGATGGCCAACATGAGCAGCCACTCGTTCGACCCGTTCGGCGCGGCGATCGCGGTGGAGGTCATCCGCACCGTGCGCGACGAGGGCCTGCTCGCGCGGGCAGAGGAGTCGGGGCGCTACCTGAGGGAGGGCCTGTGCGCGCTGGCGGTGCGCCACCCGATGCTCGCCAACGTGCGCGGTCACGGCCTGATGCTGGGGCTGGACGTGGTAACGCCCGACACCGGCGACCACAGCTCGCTGCTGAGCCTGGTGCTCGAGGCCGAGTGCCTGGCCCAGGGGCTGGCCGTCGGCTACTCGTCGCTGTCCGGGGTCATCCGCATCCTGCCGCCGCTCACCATCAGCCGCGGAGAGATGGACTCGGCGCTCGAGCGCCTCGGGCGCGCGGCCGCGGCGCTCGAGGCGGGAGACCTGGACCTGTCGAGGTACCTGCCGAAGCACGCAGGCTCGCTGCTGCTCGCGCAGACCTTCCTGGAGCGGCTCGGGGAACAGGGGTAGCGCCGTCGCGGATCCTGGTTGGGCGGTGACGCGCTAGGCTTCCTCTCCTCGACCGACCGGAGGCACCGATGGCCGACCAGATCCGCTGCAGCGACCCCTCGCAACTCCTCGGCACTCCCGAGATCGGCAGCTACGGCCTGGTGGTCGTCGCTGGAGCGGACCCGGCCCAGCGCGCGGCGACGCTGCAGCGCCTGCTCTCGACGCTCGCGGGGCGCTTCCACGGCATCCTGCTCGACCCACAGGGGGCGCTGGAGGGGCTCCCTGGCCACTGGGTCCACGTCACCCAGCCAGACCTCTCGCGGCTGCAGGGGATCCGCGCGGCGCTGCGGCAGGACCCGGACGTGGTCGCCGTGGACCAGGTGTCGTCGAAGGAAGAGGCGGAGGTGGCAGTCCAGGCGGCGCTGACCGGGCACCTCGTGCTCTTCGGGGTCGACGCGCCGACACCGCAGGCGGCCGCGGAGCAGCTCGGGCAGTGGGTCGAGCG
>CAZAIE010000019.1:16865-19486 GCA_964485035.1 uncultured Myxococcaceae bacterium
GCGGTTCCTCGTCGACTCGACCCAGCCGCGCTACGTGGCCGCGTGTTCGGACGCCAGGTTCGAGGCAGGCCCAGCACGGCCGCCCCCGCCGCGCCCGGAACCGACGCTGGAGGAGCGCTACGTGCTTGGAGACCGGGAGCGGCCGGCGAGGCGGGCGACGCTGCTGGAGACGCTCCGGGAGGCGCTCGGGCCGCACCGGAGGGACGCCTTCTTCCCGAAGCTCGCGCCGGCAGGTTCGGAGGAGCTGAGCTCGAAGTTCGGCGGACGACCCTGGCTGCTGCCCGGGGAGCGGCGGCCGGAGTCTGGCGGAGTGCCGCTCTTCCTGGCCCTGCAGCTGGATCTCGCGACGCTGCCAGAGCCCGCGCGCGCGGTGCTGGGCGAGGCTGGGCACCTGCAGGTCTTCCGTGCGCTCGAGGCCGACGACGACGGCGGGCCGTTCTGTCCGGCGACGCGGGTGAGGGTGCTGCCCGGGCCGGCCACCATCGCACTGGCCCCGGAGGTGGAGATCCCGGGGGCGCGCTGGAGCACGCGGAGCATCGTGGGCTGGACGCAAGAAGACGACTATCCGCACCCCGAGGACTGGCCGGCGCTGGGCGTCGCGCTCACCGAGGACGACCGCATCGGCGTCGAGCTGGTGCAGCGGTTCGCGCCGGAGCACGTGGAGGCCATCGAGCGTGAGGACGATCTGGGCCGGAAGCTGATCGCCCTGGTCCAGCAGGACTGGGACCACTTCGGGCTCACGCCGCAGACGCTGCGCGAGGCGCGGCGGTTCAGGCGCGCGAGGCCCGGGGACAAGCTGCTGGGCTGGCCGGACTGGGAGCAGGGACCGGAGTGGCCCAGCCACAGAGAGCGCCGCATGCGCTACCTCCTGCAGGTGGAGTTCGACGAGGGCCACGGGGCGACGCTGCCCTGCCTGGTGGCCGGCGACGGGCGCATGCACGTGTTCCGGTCCGAGGTGGACGCGGAGTGCTACGCGGCGCCGTGGGCCTGCGGGTAGGGCGTGGCAATCGGCGGACCTGCCCCGCGTAGGGTCTCCGGTTGAGCCCCGACTCGCAGTTGGAGTACCCCTGATCGCATGAAGCCGAGCGTCCGCACCTGGGCGGTCGTGGCCTCCGTGCTGCTCCACGCCGCACTGTGGCTCGTGCTCGCGCGGCTTCCGCCTCGAGCGGTGAGCATCCCCGAGGGAATTGAGATCGAGGTCCAGTACGTCGATCCGGTGGTGTCGGAGCCCACGCCAGCGCCTGCAGTGGCAGAGGCGCCCCAAGCGACTCCGCCTCGCGCTCCGACACCACCCCGGCCTCGTCCGAAGCCGGCGCTCGCGAAGGCAGCCAACGACCCGAGAGCTGGGGGCGGGACGAACGGAGAGGCGGAGCAGGGCGCCGCCCAGGCTGGTGGCGGCGGGTCCGCTGAAGAGTCGAACCCCAGCCAGGGCGAGCTGGCAACCGGCGGCCGCGACCTCGACCTGTCGATCTCCTCCGAGGTCGGTGGCCTCGCCCTCCGCGCAGGCACCGGCCGGGGCCGGCTCGGCGAGACGTGGAGCAACGAGCCCGGAGGCTTTCCCGACCCCGAGGCCCTCAAGGCCGCGGGGGCAGCCGAGGCCAGGCGCAACGTGGACGGCTGGCTGCGAGATGGTCTCGCCACCTCCCGCGCCCAGAACGGCGCCGATGACTACTTCCTCGACCTGGGCAAGGCGCTCGAGAAGGCGGTCGCCGTCGATGCCCAGCGGCTGCTCGCGGGTGACGCCGCCAAGGACCTGGTCGCAGCCTGGCAAGCCGGCGCCTCGCAGTACGGCGCCACGGGCAATCCGTACGCCCCGGGGACGCAGCCAGGCCCCGCTCCTGCCATCGACGGGAACACGCCGCTCAACGAGGCTGCGGGTCGCATGCCCGGCTCCGGCCTGGACAAGGGCCAGTCGTTCTTCGGCGGAGGGGTCGGGCCGGCAGGGCTCAAGCAGAAGCTGGAGATGGGCCGCAGCCTGCGCGACTTCGCCGACGGCAAGTTCGGCGGCGGGCTGCTGGCCATCGTGGACATCCGCCAGGGCGGCGACGGGAAGCTCCTCGAGTTGACGCTGACCCAGCCGTCGGGCAACGCGGCTTTCGACGCCCACGTGCTGCGACGCGCCCCGGAGGCGGTGACCACGCTGCGGCCCCCGCCCGAGAAGGGCGTCGGAATCCACCCCGAGGGCCTGCGCAGCACCTGGTCGTTCCAGGGGCGCGTCGTCTACAAGCGGAAGCTCCAGGAGATGGACCCGCTCCGGGACGGCTGGTACGTGGCGCTGCTCGCGGCGGGCGGCTTGGCCACCGGGACGTTCGAGGAGACGACCGGCGAGGTGGAGATCCCCGACTTCCGCAACCCGCAGTTCAAGCTGACCGTAAAGCTCCTCAAGGTCTACTGAGCACGCCTGCTACTAGCCGTCGGAGGCAGGCTCCCTGGAAGACCCAACCCGGGTTACGTGGCCGCGAACTCGGGGCGTGAAATCGAGGAGAGCCCCGCGCGGCCACCCCGACTTTTTGCACACCCACCCCCGGGTAGTCAGGGATCCCGGAAGGGCTTTGAAGGGGAAGAGTCCTTAGCGCGGGCTGACGCCCGCAACCCAAGTCCAGAAAGTTGAGTGGCGCCTT
>CAZAIE010000020.1:0-19454 GCA_964485035.1 uncultured Myxococcaceae bacterium
GGAGCCTTCCCGCCGACGCGGCTGGACTGGATGCTTCTTCCTCTTCGGATGTCGGCCAGGGCGACGCGCAAGCCGCGAGGGTGGAAGTCGAGCCCATGCACGTCGAGTTCGGCCCGGTCCAGGTCGCGACCTACCAGCGCCGGCGCGTCACCATCCGCAACCACATGAGCGAGGTCTGCGTCCTCGCGCAGCCGACGCTCGAGCCGGGCGAGTTCTCCGTGGAGTGGCCACCGCTCGACTACCCTCCGGCGGGACTGGCCCCCGGGGCTGCGGTCGACCTCCGCGTCCGGTTTGAGCCGCTCAGCGTCGGCCCGAAGTCCGCGACGCTCCAGCTGCAGGCAGGGGCGCAAGCGCTCTCGGTTCCGCTCTCGGGAGAAGGCGTTCCCGGACCTGACTGCAGCTGGGACGTTGCCCCTTCGGTACTCAGCTTCGGGAACGTCTCGGAGGGAAAACCCTTCCAGTTCTCGGTCTACTTCCTGAACCGCGGCAAGGGCACGGGCGCCAGCTGTCTCATCGAGTGGGTCGGTCTCTCGGCGGATAGCTCTCCCGGCGTCACGCTCCCGAACGGCACGCAGCAGGAGGTCGTGGTGGCGGCCGGCGATGCCTTCGAAGTCCCGCTGCGCTTCGAGCTCGCTCCGGGGAGCACGCTGAAGGGAGCGCTGGAGTTCCGCGTGGCCTCGCTGGCGAAGCCCACTGGCCAGGTCGCGTTCCAGGGACAGGAGCCCAGTGGCGCACCCTGGCTCTGGCCGGAGGAGCTGGACTTCGGGAGCGTCGGGGTGGGGGCGTCCCCAGAGCGCGCGTTCACCCTCTACAACGTCGGCGCGGGCGCCCTGGAACTGCAGACCATCGAGGTGCAGCCCGCACCGCAGCCGTTCTCTCTCGCCAGCACTCCCCCGGTCCCGCTGCGCCTCGAGGCGGGGGCGTCAACCACCTTCCAGGTCCGCTATGCGCCTTCCACCGTAGGAGCAGCTCAGGGCTCTGTGCTGCTCCGGTTCGTCGGGGGCGGCTCGGCGGTGCTGCCCCTGCGCGGCTCTTGCGAGTGATCTGGTTCCGGACCTCCTGACATCCCCGAGGCCGGGTCGCCTCCGCCCTGCCGGTGCGCCCTCACCCACCCGGGACCCATGTAACTCCGCGTACTTCCTGTCCGGGATCGGACACCCGCTCGGGTGCGCTGGTTGCAATTCCCGTCCGGACTTCGAGGAGGGGAGATGCGCCGATCAGCGACGGGATGTCTCTTGGCGCTCGTGGCCTGCAGCGCGTCCAAGCCGAGCTACGAGGCCACCATCGCCGAGGCGCGGGCCGCGGTTCGCGAGGAGATGGAGTCCACCAAGGCGACGGCCATCGCGGTCGCCATCGTGGACGCCGAGCGGGTCGTCTGGTCGCAGGCCAGCGGCAGCGCTGATCGCGAAGCCGACCTCGGTGCGACTCCGACCTCGCTGTTCGGCGCGTGCTCGGTGAGCAAGATGGTCGCCACCGTCGCCGCGATGATCCTCGTGGACCGCAAGCTGGTCTCGCTCGACGAGCCGGTCGCGACGTACCTGAAGACCCTCGACCTGCCGCTCGACGTCCGCTTCCGGAAGATCACGGTGCGGATGCTGCTCGCGCACTCCTCGGGCCTGCCGGGCAACGACATGCGCGGCGCGTACACCCTCGACCCGCTGCCCGAATACCCGGCGCAGATGATGGCCGCGCTCTCGACGCAGCGCCTCAAGCACGAGCCGGGTGCGCTCCACGCGTACAACAACGACGGCTTCACGATGATCGAGAACCTGGTCGCCGCGGTCACCGGCCAGACCTACCCCGAGTTCGTCGCCGCCAACGTCCTCGGGCCGCTGGGGATGGGCGCGAGCAGGTTCCAGACCGCCCCGCTCCCCCAGGGCTCATACGTGAAGTCCTACGCGGGCGAGAGCCTGATGCCGCTCTACCACGTCAACGTCCACGCCTCCGGCGGCCTCTACTCCAACGTCGAGGACCTGGCGCAGCTCGCTCGGATGTTCCTCGGGCGGGGCGCGCGCGGCTCGGCGCGCATCCTCTCGGAGGATGCGGTGGCGGAGATGGCCCGGGACCAGCGCGCGGGCTCGTTCGACCCGGTCCCGTACGACGAGTTCCGCTTCGGGCTGGGCTGGGACACCGTGCGCCAGCCGGGCCTCGCCGCCGCGGGCATCCTCGCCTGGCAGAAGACCGGCGACATGGGCGGGTACTACGGCGCGAACCTCATGGTCCTGCCCGAGGAGAAGCTGGGGGTGGTCGTCCTGGGCGCCTCCAACGGCTTCAACTCCGACCGCGCGGTGGCCATCTCCGAGCGCGTGATGCTGCGCGCCCTGGTGGAGCGGGGACGGCTCGCCTCGATGCCCCCGGCGCTCCCGAAGTCCGACCGCGCGGTCGTGGCGGTGCCGGCGTCGGACAAGGACTACGCGGGCCACTACTCGTCCTCGAACGGCACCTTCCGCGTCTCGTTCAAGTCCGACGACTCGCTCTTCGTGGAGGAGCTCCGCGAGGACTGGACCGCGAAGTACCAGGATTTCCGCGCGCGTGACGACGGCTGGTACGCCGCCGACGGAGATTCCCAGCAGGCGCTGAGGCTCCTCACCGCCGACGGCCGGCGCTATCTGGCGCTGCGACTCAAGCGCGCTGCGGGGCACTACACGGTCTCGCTGCTCTACGGCCAGGAGCTCGACGAGCGAGGGCCGGTGGCGGGCGCGTGGACCAGCCGGCTCTCCGAGCGGTGGCTGCCTGCGAACACCGACACGCGCAACCTGGTGATGAGCAAGTCGGACCCCTCCCTGAGGCTCAATACCGTGCCCGGGCTCACCGGCTACCTCAAGGGCAACAACCTGCTGCGCGACGCCGACCCATCCGGAGGCCGCCTCGACGGGATGTTCCTGGTGGCGCCCGACGGAGTGCGCGACCTCCAGGACGTCGCGGTGGAGCGGCGGGGCGACGAGGACTGGCTGCGCGCCGGGACCTACCTCTACCGGCCGCTGTCCGGGGTCCCGGCGCTCGCCGCGGGGACCACCCGCCTCACGCTCGGCGCCGAGGGGTTTGCGGAGTGGCGGCGCCTTCCGACCACCGGGTCGCTGACCATCGACGGAGCGAGCCGGTGGTTCCTCTACGACGCGGACCTCGCCCAGGTCGGCTCGGGATCGGGCTCGGAGGCGCACGCGCTCTCGGACGCTGGTCCCCGCTACGTCGTCGTGTTCGGCCCGGCCGGCGCGACCGTCACCCTCTCCCTGTGATCGAAAGGAGCCCAACGATGAGACGCCTGACCTGGGGCCTGCTCGCGACCGTCGCCGCCTGCGGCGGTACGACCACCCAGCAGCCCTCGACGAGCGAGGCGCTGGTGCGCAGCTACGCCGACAGCAAGCACATCCCGGGCATCGGGGTGGCGGTGATGGAGAAGGGCTCCGAGTCCGAGGCGGTGTTCTACGGCAAGGCGAACCTCGAGCAGGACGTGCCGGTGACGCGCGACTCGGTGTTCCGCATCGCCTCGGTGACCAAGACCTTCACCGCGGTGGGCATCATGCTGCTCAAGGACCAGGGCAAGCTCGATACCGCGGACAAGCTCTCCAAGTACGTGGAGTTCCCGCGCGGCGACGAGCTCACGCTGAAGATGCTGCTCCAGCACACCTCCGGCGTCCCCGACTTCTCCGAGGTCCCGGCCTTCGACGAGGCCCAGGCCAAGGCGTGGACCCCGCAGGAGATCGTCGCGCTGCTGAAGGACCGGCCCTACCAGTTCGAGCCCGGCACCTCGGCGAAGTACACCAACACCAACTTCCTACTCCTGGGCCTGGTGATCGAGAAGGCCAGCGGACAGAGCTACGCCGACTTCGTGCGGCAGAGCCTCGCGGCGCCGCTGGGGATGGAGGTGACCGCTGCGGGCTCCGACGACGCGGTCATCCCGCACCGCGTCTCGGGCTACCTCTGGGAGGACGGGTACACCAACGCGCCGTTCGTGAGCGTGGTCGCGCCGTTCGCCACCGGGAACCTCGTCTCGCGTCCCGTCGAGCTGGTGCTGCTTGCGAAGGCGCTGCGCAAGGGCCAGGGCGCGCTGCTCAGCGACGCCTCCATCGACGAGATGACCGCGCCCACCTACCTGAAGGACGGCACGCTCCACGCCGACACGCGCAAGGCCGGCTACACCACCTCGTTCGGCTACGGGCTCGAGCTGCGCAAGCCCGACGGCCAGGACCAGTGGATCGCCACCAAGGGCGGCGCCATCGCGGGCTTCAAGTCGATGTTCATGTACTTCCGCGGCTCGGACACCGCCGTCGCCGGCGTGGGCAACGGGAACGAGGACCTCTTCGAGCTGTGCAAGCAGGTGGCCGACGCCCATGGCGCTGTGCCCTGACCCTTCGAGGTGACCCATGCGAACCGCCTGCTTCGGAACCTGTGTCCTGCTGGCCCTCTCCTCCTGCGCCAGCGCCTCCTTCAGCGACGACACCCAGCAGAAGCTCCAGAAGATCCTCGACGACTCGGTCGAGACCTACGGCCCCTCGGGGATGGTCCTGGGCGTCTGGCAGGCCGACAAGGGCAGCTGGCTCAAGGCCAAGGGCATCGCCGACCCGACGACGCAGCGCGCGGCCGCCGTCGCCGACACCTACCGCATCGCCAGCATCACCAAGACGTTCGTGGGCAGCGCGATCCTGATGCTGGTGGACAAGGGCTCGCTCAGCCTCGACGCCAAGATCGGCGAGTTCGTCACCGGTCTGCCCAACGGCGACAAGGTCACCATCCGCCACCTGCTGACGCAGACCAGCGGCCTGTTCGAGTACCTGGCCGACGACGAGGTGGTCCGCCTCCGGCAGCAGTACGACCAGCGGTACCGCAAGTGGAGCCAGGCGGAGATCGTCGCGGTCATCGCCAAGCACCCGGTGAACTTCGAGCCCGGCGCGCAGTGCGAGTACACCAACACCAACTACTACCTGCTGGGAATGGTGGTCGAGAAGGTCACCGCCGACACGCTCGAGAAGCAGATCCAGGCGCTGATCATCGACCGCCTGAAGCTGACTTCGACCAGTTTCCCCACCGGCCCGACGATGACCGGCAGCTTCCTGCGCGGCTACGGCGACATGAGCAACAGCGGCACGCTGCAGGACTGGACCGAGGTCGACCCGTCGTGGACCTGGGGCGCGGGCGCGATGGTCTCCAACGCCCAGGACCTGAAGACCTACGTCGAGGCCATGGTCGAGGGCGGCCTGCTCGGCGCCGACCTGCAGAAGCAGCGCCTGGAGACCTCGTGGACCGCCTTCGGCGACCCGGCGGACCACAAGTTCTACGGCCTGGGGCTGATGAAGAGCGGGACCTTCTACTACCACTCGGGCGAGCTGGCCGGTTACATGGGCATCGCCGCCAACGACCCGGTCCGCAGGCTGACCATCGTCACGTACATGAACCGCTTCCCGCACCTCGAGCTGGACGAGGGCACCGCGGGCGAGAAGGTGGTGCGCGAGGTGGCGAAGCTGGTGGCTCCTGACAGCTCGTTCTGAGCGCTCACCGGTGTGAGGTGCGACCTCGCCGCCAGTCCTGGCGGCGGGGTCGGCCGGTGCGCGACGCAGGCTCAGAGCAGCCCGTCGAGCCAGGTGAGCTGCGCGTCGATGGTGTCCGCGACCGCCGCGGCCTGGTTCGAGGACTTGGGCTCGGTGTAGGGGTTGCCGATCTCCTTGTGATCCCACTTCACCCACTTCTGCTTGTACCAGCCCCACTCGAGGTTGCTCCCCGTGCCGGGGGGCGAGCCGCTGTAGGCGGAGAAGGCGCGGATGCCGGTCGCGGGCGCCACCTCGGCCCCGCCCACGACGTGGAAGATGTGCAGGTTGGTGCGGTTCGGGTACTGGCTCGTCAGCGCCGTCGCCCAGCCGCCGTAGAACGTGCCCCATGGGCGCACCGGGTTGTTGATCTTGGTGCCGGTGGTGCCCAGCTCTCCCTGGCTGTGCTTGCACACCCCGTCGAAGCTGGACACGTAGAGCTGGATGCCGTTGAGGGCAGCGTTCGCGCGCAGCGACTGGGCGAGCCGCATCATCAGGCACCCGCCGCGGCTGCTGCCGCCCAGGTAGATGGCGGTGGTCTCGGGCCGCACCTGCTCGGTCAGCCACGCAGCGAAGCCGTTCACCAGCTGCTGCTTGGTGGTGGTGTCGAAGAGGTGGTCGAAGTTGCTGTCGTTGGCCACCGCGAACCAGGTGGTGGCGGGGGGAAACCAGCCCTGCGCGCGCAGCTTCATCGCCAGCGAGCGCGCGTCGAGCACCACGTTCGGGCAGGAGACGTCGTTGCAGGTGGAGTCCCAGGACCCGCCCTGGCCGGTGATGCCGTTCTCGTGCGCGCTGCTGCTGGAGGCCTTCTGCCCGGCCGAGAGGAAGACCAGGGCGGTGCGCGTCGCGGGCGCGTCCACCTGGGCGATGCGCACCTTGAAGAGCTCTGAGTCGGGGGCGCCGGCGTTGCGCAGCGCCGAGAAGCCGCTCGCGGTCTGGTAGTTCCCCGAGCCGTCCTTGTAGACGGCGCGGACCGAGGTGACGGTCCTCGCGGTGCCGCTGGGGTAGGTCAGGTCCTGGGAGAGCGAGCCGACCTCGTCGACCTCGACGCCGCAGGCTGCGAGGGCCAGCGAGCCGACCACGGCTCCGAACGTCTTGCGCAGGGACATGCACCGCTCCGGGGTTGGGGTGGAAACGCGGAGACGTTACCACCGGCCGTCCCCGGTCCGCCGGAGGCTCAGTCCCAGCGGCTGGTGAAGCTCAGGCGGGCACCGCGCAGCACCGCGCCGCGGCCGAACCCGGTGTCGCGGACCTCGAGGATCCACTCGCCGTTGATCGACTCGTCGCCGGGGACGCCCACCGGGACGTGCGCGCCGAAGGCCTTGGACCTGCCCACCGCGGAGGTCGTGCCCATGGGGTTGGTGAGCCGCCACTCGACGCGCGAGGGCGTGGTCCCGTCGGCAAACACCTGCACCCAGGCGTCCATGGGCACGGAGGCCTGGCCGGCGACGCGGACGACCAGCCGGCTCCAGGCGCCCGCGCTCAGGGGCACGGAGAGCGTCCCGCTCTCGGGCGTGGAGTAGGTGCCGCGCATCCAGGGCGCCTGGCACATGCCCTCGGTCCCCATGGAGAGCAGCGCGCAGATGCCGCCGCCGCAGTCCTGGTCGGAGTGGCAGGTCGCGCTGCCCAGCGCGTAGGGAGGGTAGAGCGTGCAGGTGCCGGGCAGGTAGGAGCCGTCGGGCAGCGGCAGCGCGCCGTGGCAGGCGGGCGTCGCGGTGGGGCACTGGGTGACGCCGGGGGTGCACGCGCCGCCCTGGACGAGGCCGCAGGCCGAGACCTCGCGGGTGAGGTACACGCGCACGGAGGTGGGCTTGGTGGTCCGCGCGGGGATGCGGCCCAGCGCGATCTCGTTGGGCATCCACGGGGCGCAGCCCGCCCCCGGCTCGGTGATCGTCGCCCAGACGGAGAGCGTCTGCCCGGTGGCGCTCAGCTGCGCGCGCGTCAGCACCACCCGCGAGGTGGCGGTCTTGCTGGCGGGGCGGTAGGCGATGAGCCAGTTGCGCGAGTAGGTGATGCCGGTGGGCGTGCTGCTGCCCAGGAGCGCACGGGCGGAGGCCGCGTCGGTGAGCAGCCGCTGGAGCGAGCCAGAGAAGGTCCCGGTCGCCACGTCGTTGTCCAGCATCACCAGGTTCAGCCTGTCGGCGGTCAGCTCCTGCTCCGCAGCGCCCAGCTCCAGCTCTTCGCCGAGGTCGTCGGGGCCCAGGCCCTCCCCGCAGCCGACCAGCGCGAGCGCGAGTGCAGCGACCAGCGAACAAGCCTTCATGACGCCCCTCGATTCGTTGTGGCCCAAGGCCAAGAAGAAGGAGCGCCCTGTGTACTGCTCCTCCGGGGCAATGGGAAGCCGCTGGGGGTGAAGTGGAGCGGGTCCTCCAGGAGCCTCGATCGGTTCTGCTCGCTGCGCTCCGGGCCTGAACGACGGCGTCTACCGGCGGACCTTCCGGGTCGGGGACGGGGTGGCGAGGCCCTCCACGAGCTGGCGCGTCACCTCGTCGACCAGAACCAGCGGATCGGGCGGGGCGTCGCCGACCGGCCCGAACTGGCGCTCGAGCAGCAGCACGCTCAGGCCGTGCACCAGCGCCCACGCGGTGACCGCCACCTGCTCCGGAGGCCCGGGTCGAACCTTGCCCGCGGCCTGCCCCTCGCGGACCACCTGCACCAAGAGGTCGAAGCTCCGGGCGGAGTGGACCTCGCCGCCGTCGGCCTCCTGGGCCTCCAGCGCGCAGATGGCCCCGCTGAACATCAGCCGGAACAGGGCCGGCTGGCGCAGCGCCAGCTGGACGTACGCCCGGCCCACGCCGCGCAGCTGCGCCAGAGGATCGTCCGGGGCTGCGCGCACGGCGGCCTCCATCGCGTCCGCGAGCCCGGTGTGGCCCACCTCGGCCAGGGTGGTCAGCAGGGCCTCCTTCGACTCGAAGTGGCGGTAGGGCGCGGTGTGGCTCACCCCCGCCTGGCGCGCGACGTCGCGCAGGCTCAGCTCGTGCCAGCCCTGGCTCTCCAGCGCCGCCAGCGCCGCGTCCAGGAGCGCCCGCCGCAGGTCCCCGTGGTGGTAGTCGCGCCGGGCCGGTCGGGAGGCGCGCTTCATGCCGCCCTCGCGCCCAGCGCAGAGACGTCCCGCAGCCAGGCCTCGCGGCGCGCGGGGGTGCTGGTCCGGACCTGGGCGAGCACCGTGCTGCGCACCGGCGCCACCCCGCAGAAGCCCAGCACCGAGGACTTCATGTGTCGCACCGCCGGGTTGCCGGCCACCAGCGACAGCCACCACCCCGGGGAGTCCGCCGTCACGATGAGCCGGGCGCTCTTGCCCTTGAAGAGCTTGTCCCAGAGCGTGCTGCCTTCGCGGTACCGGAAGGCGAAGCCCGGCAGGAAGGTGCGGTCGACGAAGCCCTTGAGCGCCGCCGGCGGCGCGCCCCACCAGACCGGATAGACGAAGGCGAGGTGGTCCGCCCAGGCCAGGTCCTGCTGGGCCTTCACCAGGTCCGGCTCCAGCGGCTGCTCGCCCTTGAAGCCCTGGTGGAGCACCGGGTCGAAGGCGAGGGCGCCGAGCTCGAGGGTGCGCACCTCGTGGCCGGCGCTGCGTGCGCCCGAGGCGTAGGCCGAGGCGAGCGCGCCGCACAGGCTGTCGGCGCGGGGGTGGGCCTGGACGACGAGGATCTTGCTGGGCATGCGGGCTCCTGGTGTGGCGATGATGTTGTCACTGGTAACATCCGAAGTTGCCAGTGTCAACTTGGGCGTCGGGGGGGGGGACGGCGCCGGCCACGAGCCTTGCGAGCGATGGGGCCTCGCGGCCTCAGCGCTGGCGCAGTCCCCAGGCGTGCAGGCAGCCGCCGCTGCAGCCCAGCTCACAGGCCCGGCGCGCGTCGTCGAGGGAGCGCTCGTGCTGGCCCATCAGGTGGTTCGTGCCTGCGCGCTCGAGCCACGCGCGGCAGTCTTCCGGGTGGTTGGCGAGGTACTCGCCCCACATGGCCAGGATGGACCGGCCGTCCTGGGCTTGGATGTAGGCCGCGTCGAGCGCCTGGCGGAGCACGAAGTCGTCGGGGTCCTTTCGTGCCCGGGCCTGCATGGCCGGGAGGCCCAGCTCCTTGGCGTGCCTCACCAGGAGCGAGCGCTGCCGCGCGATGGCATCGCCGTTCTCCGGGTCGATCTCCAGGGCCAGGGCGTACAGCTCCAGCGCCTCGCGCGTCTTGCCCGCCTCGTGGAGCCCGAAGCCCAGCCGGACGAGGCGCTGCGAGACGTGCAGGCCCAGCCGGCGGGTCTCCCAGGACGCCGGCGCGGCGCGGGCCATGGCCAGCAGCTCCCGGCCTGCCTCCTCCTCGCGACCGAGCGCCAGCAGCGCCGTGACCACTGCGCCCCGGGTCTCCTGGTTGTTGAGCAGCTCACAGGCGCGGCGGGCGTCCGCGAGCGCCCCTTCGAGGTCGGGCGGCTTCGACTCGCGGCGGAAGGTGGAGCGGGTCACCAGGAGGGCGCCGGACTCCCCGAACGTCTCGGCCTGCTTCAGCGCACGGGCGGCGGCGGCGTAGTCTCCCTTCGCCATCGCCACGTCCGCCGCGTCGAGGTGGGCCGCGCTCCCCAGGTGGTGCAGCCGGGGGTTCGTCTTCAGGTCGTGCGCCTTGGCGAAGGCTGCCATCTGCTCGGCTGATCCTCCCCAGCGTGGCCGCAGGGTGCCCAGGTAGCGGTAGCGCACGTAGTAGCAGAGCGGGCAGGCGGCGAGCGCCCGGTCGAGCTCGTCGCGGGGGTCGGTCCCGAGCAGCTGCCGCGCTTCGATCTTCAGGAAGTGCGCCGCCACCAGGCCCGAGCGCCGCGCCAGCGCCGCGTCCAGGTCCGTCAGCGCGAGGCGCGCCCACTTCTCCATCGCCGCGAGCTGGCTCGCGGGGGTCTCGTCAACGAACCGTCCCCCGCGGCTCTCCCAGGCCATCGCCAGACGGAACGCGCCGCGCGCGAGGAGCGGGGCGAACGAGGCCTTCTCCTCTCCCACCCAGGTGTCGAAGAGCGGCTCCAGCCAGGACTCGGCCTGCTGGAAGGCCAGGGCGGTGTCCCGGGCCCAGGCCTCGTAGTGGAAGTCGCGGTCCAGCCGTCCCTGGACGTCCTCGAACCACCGCGCGAGCTCGCCGTAGCGCTCGGCCAGCAGGAGCGCGCGCAGCGCAGCCTGGTCCACCTGGCGTCGCGGGTAGCCCTCCTCGTCGAAGCCCTCCGGGCCCGTGGTCGGCTCTCCCGTGGGGACGGGAACCGGGGCCACCACCAGCACTGCATTCAGCCCGTTCGGAGCCTTGCGGGAGCGGGGACGCTGCGAGAGCCACCCGGCCACCCCGATACCGACGACGGCCAGCGCCAACACCGCGATCAGCACTTTCTTCACGTGTTCCTCCCCGAGGCCACCCGAGACCCGAAGGCGTGGCACGGTACCCGGAGTGTTGGCGCGGGTCACGTGCGGGGCTCGTTGGCCTGGTAGGCGAGTGAGCGCCGAGGTGGGAGTGACGGGCCGCACAGCCGGCTTCAGCAGCGGCCCTTCTGAACCGGAAAACTGTCGAAAACGGCCAGGAAGGGCCCTGGGCGGCCCGCCCTGAGGTCGAGGAGGGGGGACACGTATTTCAATAGGGCTGGCAGGCCCAGAGGCGCTCCATAGGCCGCCCAGGAGCCTCCAGGGGCATTCCTGGGCGATCTGTAACCACCCGTGACTACGTACCTATTTCCGGTGTCGTGGTGGTCTGGAGACCCAGCGCCAGGAGAAGCCTGGTGCAGGAGACAAACCAGGCAAACCTGCAGGGTCCCTAGCGGTAAACACCGCCGGCCAAAGCCCAGCCAGCAGGCCGAGAGCAAGCCTTGCGTGGAAATCAGTCACACTCGAAGGGGCGGCGCCGGAAGGGGAAATCAGAAAGCCCCCGGCCCACCCGGATGTGTGGAAGGCGATGTCGAACTTGCTGGATTTGCTCGTGTTCCGGACTGGTGGCGGCGAGTGACGCCCCTGTGACAGACCCAACGGACCGTTTCGTGCGTTCAATGGGTTCGCACGCGCGGGTTTCTGGCCCACGGGCCGGGAGGGACCGATGGAATCCGAAGGCAAGAAGAAGGGCCTGGTCACGTGGATCCTCTTCGGAGGCGCTGGGGTGCTGGTCGTCGCGGGGCTGGTACTGCAGCTCGTGAACCTGAAGCCCGAGCCCGTGCCGCCACCTCCGCTCGTCAACGTCCCGCCGCCAGCACCCACGCCCCCGCCGGTGGTCGTCATCGAGGCGCCTGCCCCGACTCCGCCACCTCAGCCGGCCACGCCTCCGCCCGCCCCGGTCGAGCGCCCGAGGATCGACGTGGTCTTCGCCTTGGACACCACCAGCTCGATGACCGGGCTCATCGAGGGTGCGAAGCAGAAGATCTGGTCGATCGCCAGTCACATCGCATCGGGCCGCCCCACGCCCGAGCTCCGCGTCGGGCTGGTGCCCTACCGCGACCGCGGCGACGCCTACGTGACGCAGGTCTTCCCGCTCACCTCCAACCTCGACGAGGTCTACGCCCGCCTGCGCACCTTCAAGGCCCAGGGCGGCGGTGATCCTCCCGAGGCGGTCCGCCGGGCGCTCATGGACTCGATACGCAAGATGGACTGGGCCCCGGGCAAGAACGTGATGCGCGTAGTCTTCCTCGTCGGCGACTCTCCGCCCAACGAGTACTCGGACGAGCCCAGCGAGCAGGAGCTGGCCGCCGAGGCGCGCCGCAAGGGCATCCTCATCAACACCATCCGCTGCGGCGACCTCGAGGACACCGAGCGCATGTGGAAGCTGCTCGCCAAGGGCGCTGGCGGCACCTTCGCCACCATCGGCCAGAACGGCGGCATGGTCGCCGTTCGCACCCCCATGGACGAGCGGCTGCGCGAGCTGAACGAGCGGCTCACCAGCACCGCGGTCTACTACGGCGGCGACGAGGACCGCCGGGCCGCCGCCGCCCGCGCCGAAGGCAATCGCGCCATGGCCACCGAGAGCCAGGCGGAGAGCGCCCGCTACCGCGCGCTCTCGGGCTACGTCGACTCCAACGACCTGGTCACCGCGGTCGCCAAGGGCAAGGCCAAGGTCGAGGAACTGGCCCCCGAGGCGCTCCCGGCTCCGATGCAGGCGATGGCCCCCGCCGAGCGCCGCGCGTACGTCGAGGAGCGCCAGGCCGAGCGCGAGAAGATCTCCGCGGAGGTCAAGGAGCTCTCCAAGAAGCGCGACAGCTACCTCAAGGCGCGCGCCCCCGCGAGCGGCGCGCCCTCCTTCGACGACGAGGTCAAGGACATGGTCTCCAAGCAGGCGGCGAGCATCAACGTGGCCTACTGAGGACCCTGGCGCGGCTAGGATGCGACCCCCAGGAGGGCCCGATGCGCCTGCGCTACCGCATCCTGACCAGCAAGCGGAACAAGAAGGAGTTCAGGGCGGTCGCCTCCGACATCGTGGACGGCATGCCAGTGGGGCGTCGGGGATATGACCGCGCCGGCTCCTGGGTGGTGGGCGTGTTGCTGGCACTCGTCGAGACTCCGACCGTCGTGCTCGAGTCCGACGGAGAGGCGGATCTGCTGGAGGTGGAGCAGATGCTCCGCGAGGGGCGCATGGGGCCTCGCGACCTGGTGGATCCGGGTACGGGCTGGCGCGAGGCCCGCGAGTTCGAGCCGCTCGTCGAACTCTGCCTCGAGGCGGAGCGCGACGCGTGGGCCCGCCGGGCGCTCTGGGCCGGCGCCACCCTCACCGCCCTGGGCCTCGTGGCCTGGCTCACCTGGACGCTCTGGTAGCTCCGCCGGGTAGGCGGGTGTGGGGCTCTTCCAGGCAGCTCCTCTCCCCGTGCGACAGATGCTCCCGGAGGGGCCTTCCTTCCAGTGAAGGACCCACCGGGAGCCACGCCAATGACCCTCACCGTCGAGCCGGTCCGTCGCCACAGCCTCACCCAGCGCGCCGTGGAAGCCGCGCCTCTCCCCAACCAACACGAGGCGCCGAAGACCGAGGCCCCGGCGGCCTTCGAACCTGCGCTCGCGCCGCCCCACGACCTGGTCCACCGCGACGCCAAGCAGTCCGACGGCTGGCTGGTAGGACTCGGAGGCCTCGCGCACCCGCCCGGGACCCCGCTGGCGTCCATCCCGGCGATCGAGCCTACGCAGGGTGGCGCCACGAAGACGGTCATCCACGTGAACGGCATCATGTGCAACCCGCGCCGGGAGCTCGCCGACCTGCAGGCTCTGGCCGACGCGACCGCGGCGCGGGTGGTCGGGGTGTACAACGCCACCGACGGCCTCGTCCCCGACCTGCTCCAGTGCCAGAAGGACAAACTCGACCGGGGCCACAACCCAGCAGTCGACGCCGTGGCGGGCCTGATCGAGTCCGAGCTCGCGGCGGGCCGCTCGGTCCACCTCACGGGCCACAGCCAGGGCGCGCTGGTGGCCAGCCGGGCACTCGAGGACGTGCGCGGGCGGCTGCTCCAGGCCGGGCGCACGCCTGCCGAGGTCCAGGCGCTTTTGGCGAAGGTGACGGTCGAGACCTTCGGCGGCGCGGCGTCGTGGTACCCGGACGGGCCGGCGTACACGCACTACGTGGATCGGGCTGACTTCGTCCCGCGCGAGCTGGGGCTGGGCGAGGTCGACCCGCCGCTGCGCGACCTCACCCCCAAGGTGCTGGGCGTGGACACGCACCCGGGCGCCGGAGCGACGGTCGTCCAGTTCGACGACGGGTCCTTCCTCGACCGCTTGAACCCGGCCGGCCGCGACCACCGGCTGACGAGCTACCTGCAGTTCCGGGTTCCCCCCGAGCAGGCCGCCTCGCACCCACAGCGGGTGGAGGTGCAGGGCGCGCAGCCGCTGTGGAAGCAGGTCGTCCGGGCGGTGGCGAGCCCGCTCGGTGTCGTCGTCGGCTGGGCGCGCGGCCTGCTCGAGTGACGTGGCTGTCGGTCTCGTCCGAAGCCGGCAGCAGGCGGCCGAACGCGCCCTCTCAGACCTCAGGCTTGGCGCCGCAGCCAGGGCACTGGGGTCGTCCCGCCATTGCCCACTGCCCAGATCGTCCGGCGAGATCCTCCAGACGGCTGAGTGAGGTCGACCGTCGGTTGCCACGCTGCGCATCGCCACCTGGCCACCCGGACGGCGACCTATTCCGGCTCCCCGTCTCGCTGGCGGTCTGCCAGAGAGCCCGGCCCGGGAGCTGGACTTCCGGGCAACCAGCCTCTTGACGCTGGTGCAGATGGTCGCGGGGGGCCGGGGTGACGCCGCTGCCGCAGCTGGCGGTCCGCCCCTTCGCGGACCCGGCACTCAACCGGACGCTGGCTCTGGTGTGGCGCAAGCGCTCGACGATCGGGCCGGGGCTCGGGAAGCTGGCCGCGACGCTGGGCGAGGGTTGGGAGCGGGCGCAGCGCAAGCGGACGTGAACCCCGAGTCGGGTCCGAGACCTCCCCGGCTTGTCCTCACCCTCCCGACCGTCCAAGATCCCCGAGGTCTGCGAGCGTGGGTCGTGAGGGGTCATGCACTGGCGGAGGGAGATCGGCGTCGTCTTCGTCTCGCTCTTCCTTGCGTCCGTTGGCCGCGCCGGGCCGCTCGGCCTCGAGCGGGCGGTCTCGGAGCCCTTCGTCAACCTCCCCGAGGGCAACCAGCAGGCCGCGAGGCTCTGGCCGCACGGTACCGGCTGGTGGGCGGTCTGGGAGGACTCGCGCGGCGGGGACTTCGACGTCTGGGCAGCCCACCTGGACGGCACTGGCGTGGTCCAGCACCAGCGCGGCCTCCCGCTCGACCGCGCGCTGGGGGACCAGCGGCGCCCGGACCTGGCGGTGGCGGGTGACCGGCTGCTCGTCGCCTGGCGGGACGAGGCGGCCGCTCCGGGCGCCCCCAACGTGGCCTTCGCCGTCTTCGACGCGGCGACCGGCGCTCAGAGGACCCCACGGACGGCGCTCACCTCGGCGGCGGTCATCGAGGGCTCGGTCGCGGTAGGCACCGACGGAACCTCCTTCGTGGTGGTGTGGGGTGGGGATGGCACCGCGAACGACCTCGTCGCAGCGCGCATCGACCAGGCGGGGACGGTGCTGCAGAAGGTGACCGTGTGCGGCGCCGCGGGAAACCAGCGGCAGCCCTCGGTCGCCTTCGATGGCACGCGGTACCTCGTCGCCTGGGAGGACCGCCGGGCCACTCCGGCGCGGGTGCGGGCGGCGCGGCTCAGCGCGGATCTCGCGGTGCTCGACCCCGACGGGTTCCCGCTGGGCGGCGCCGCGGGCGTGCAGGCGAACCCGGTCGTGGCGTGGTCCTCCGCGGCGAGCCGCTTCCTCGTCGCCTGGGAGGCGGAGCCGGGCATCGAGCTCACGCGGGTCACCAGCGAGGGTGTGGTCCAGGACGCTGCGGGGGTCGTGGTCTCCGCTCAGGGAGGGCGCCAGCCTGCGCTGCGCTGCGGGACGCAACGGTGTCTCGTCGCCTGGGATGCTGGGTCTCCCTCTGCCGTGCTGGGGACGCGGGTCGAGGCTGCCACCGCCGCGCTCGTCGATCCTGCCGCGCTCATCCTCTCTCCAGGGGTGGGTTCCCACGGCCAGGGAGACACGGCGGTCGCCGTGGACGGCTCGGGGTGGCTGGTGGTCTCGCGCCAGACCGAGCCGCGCTACCGCCAAGGCGAGGAGCTCTATGCGCGCTTCGTGGACCCAGACGGGGTCGTGACGCGGCCGGTGGTCGAGGTGGCGCTGGGCAGCAACCCGCAGCGGGTGCCGGCGCTGGGCTTCGACGGCCAGCGAACCTGGGTCGGCTGGCGCGACGACGTGCGCGGAGGAGGGTGGACCAGCAACTACTTCCTCTCCCAGTTCGACGCGGCGTGGGTGCGGGTGCAGACCGAGGTGCAGGTCTCGGAGAGCGCCGCCAGCTCGGACCTCATCGGCCTGGCGGTGACCACCGGCGGGGCGCTCTTGGGCTGGGGCGACGACAACTCCGGGGGCCAGTTCGCCTATCGCCGGGTGGATCCCCTCGGCGTGCCCCAAGGGCCCCGGCAGTCCGTGGGGCTTGCCGCGAGCTACTGCTTCGAGCCCGCCTTCGCGACCGACGGCACCGGCTTCCTGGCGGTGGCCGGGTGCAACGACTCCGACCTGTGGGCGGCGCGGTTCGGGGCCAGCGGTGCCCCGCTCGGCTCCTTCAAGGTGAGCCAGGCCGCGGGCGTCCAGTCCAGCCCCACGGTGGTGTTCGACGGCACGCGCTACCTGGTCGCCTGGCGCGACGCGCGCAACGACACCGGGGACGTCTACGGGGCGCGGGTCGAGACGGACGGGACGCTGCTCGACCCCGACGGCATCGCCCTGGTGACCGGGAGCGGGACCCAGGCCTCGCCCTCGCTCGCCGTTGCCGAGAACACGGTGCTCCTCGCCTGGCAGGACGGGGCGACCGGCAGGGACGAGGTGCAGGCGGCGCGCTTCACCTCCGCGCTCGCTTCCGGCGGGAGCCCGTTCCTGGTGGCCGCGGGCGAGGCGCCCCAGCGCCGGCCGCGCACGGCTCCGCTCTCCGACCAGTCCTTCGTCGTCGCCTGGGAGGACGGGGCTGGCCGGGGCGACGTCTGGCTGCGGCGGGTGCTGTCCTCGGGCCTCGGGGATCCGCTTGCGGTGGCGAGCACGGTCGAGCGTGAGCGTGAGCCGGCCATCGCAGAGGGTCCGGGCTCCGGTGAGGTCCTCGTGGCCTACTCGCGCTTCGATGCGGACCCTGCGGTGCTGGCCTCGCGGGTCTTCGTGCAGCGCCTGGTCCTCGTCGCGGGGGAGGACGCCGGGGCGGCGGGTCCCGACGCGACCAGTCCCGAAGACGCGAACGCTGCCGGAGCGGACGCCGCTCCCCTGAGCGACGCGGGAGTGGCCGATGCTGCGGTGGATGCGGACGTGGACGGCGGAAGCGTGAGCGCCGCGGACGCCGCCCGGGCGGAAGACGCGCAGGCCGTGGTTGCCGGGGTGGACGTCGGCGCTGAAGCGGGCCGAATCGCGATGGCGGTGGGGTGCGGCTGCGGCCGTCCAGGCTCGCCGTGGGCGCCGCTGCTCCTGCTTCCTCTCACCTGGGCCATGCGGCGCAGGGCGAACCCCAAGCCCCCTTCCGCCTGAGCTGCATCCCCGGCAAGCTCGTCGGCCAGGAGGCACGATGGCCCGCCCAGGACGTGGTTACGAACTCGCCGCAACCGTCATCCCGGTGGCGGTGGACGTGGTGCACTACTTCTTCTTCGACGCCTTGAACCAGCCGCTCCGGGCGGTGCTGGCCAGGCCCTCGGTGTCGGCGGTGGTGACGCTGTTGGGGCTCTACCTGGCCTTCGCAGTCTCGCTCTACTTCGTCGGCCGGCTGCAGCCCGAGGTCGCGCTGCGGACGTTGGTGCTGCAGAGCCGCGGCCCGGGAGGAGAGGTGCGGACCACCAAGACCACCTGGCCGCAGGTTGTCTTCTTCTACCCGTCGTTCGGCTTCGGCATCCTGATGATCATGGCGGTGGTTACCGCGGTGGGGATGAACGGCCAGGAGGCCCTGAGCGAGCGCGGGCAGCAGCTCGCGGTCGGGGGCGCGCTGGTGGTCTTCGTGGTGCACCTGGGCGGGCTGCTCACCGACGTCAAGCCGCGCCACTCGGCCAACGAGGCGGGCTACTTGAAGATCCTGGTGCCGGTGCTGCTGGTGAGCGAGGTGATGCTCAACCTGTCCGTCGCGCTCTGGCACCGCTTCCTGGGCCTGGATGCCGCCGGCCCGACTCCCGCGGCGCCGAGCACCGCGGGGTTCGTGGTCGCGGCCCCGCTCTTTATGCTCTTCTTCGCCATCCCGCGCTTCACGATGATGAGCCGGTCGTTCTCCTGGCCCGCGCTCGCCTCGGGCGTCGGGCTGGCTCTGTGGGAACTCTGGCAGATCCTCGATGAGGCGCCGTTGCTCTGACCGAGCCGGGCCTTCCGGTCGGTCAGTGTTCCCGGATGAAGAGCGTGTACCACCCGCACCGGATCTCGTCGTTGGAGGTGGCATCTCCGTTCCGGCTGCACCACCACGAGTGCCAGATCTGCAGGTTGCCCTCGGTGTTTCCGCAGGCGCCACCCTGGCCCGCCGGTCCTCACCTCCGAGAGATCCTCCGCGGTGTGCGTGGGGGGACGGGTCGCGTAGTCCGGCGGAGCGACGATCGGTCGGGGAGCGGTCTCGGGCATCGGTTCGAGGGGAGCAGCGCAGGCCCAAACGGGAGCGGCGAGCCAGGACGGACCTGGCTCGCCGCGGTGATCGGATGCCGCCGTGGGATCAGGGGCTGGCGAGGCTCTCGGGGGTGCGCGTCTTCAAGAGCGTGAAGTCGGCCCCGTTGACGTCGGTGTCCATGCCCGCGGTGCGCGAGACCGAGGAGTAGGCGGTGCTGGGAGAAGGCGCGGCGCTGCCCTCGACGTTCGCGGCGACCGCCGTGCCCCAGCCCACCTGGTCCACGAAGTTCGCATCGGCGCGGCTGAGCCCGGTCCCGCCCGCGGCGGCCTTGAAGAGCCACGCGGAGCCGCTGTCGGCGATGCCCGAGGTGAAGGTCGCGTCGGGGGTCACCGCGCCGGTGTAGCCACCGGAGGCGACGAGCAGGTGCTTGCCCGCGGGGAGGATGACCGACCCGAAGGTGGTGAGCAGGCTGCCGAAGCCGGTCGTGGTGCTCGCGGCGCGGTAGTAGAGCTTGTAGCCGCTCAGGTCGATGTCGGCGCCCGAGGCGTTGAAGAGCTCGACGTACTCGTCGGTGCCGCTCGCGCCGCGGGTCGAGACCTCGTTGATGACGAGCTTCCCGGTGGCGGTGGCGACGCACTGGCCGGAGGCGTCGCAGGTGGAGCCGGCGGCGCACGAACCGCAGGAGCCACCGCAGCCGTCGCTGCCGCAGGACTTGCCAGAGCAGCTGGGGGTGCAGGTGGCGACGCACTGGCCGGCGGCGTCGCAGGTGGCGCCGGCGGAGCAGGCGCCGCAGGATCCGCCGCAGCCGTCGCTGCCGCAGGTCTTGCCGGAGCAGCTGGGGGTGCAGGTGG
>CAZAIE010000021.1:0-19145 GCA_964485035.1 uncultured Myxococcaceae bacterium
GTCCTCTACAAGCTGAAGCTGGGACCCGCCGCGCTGCACGACGACACCGGGCGGGCGCTGCGCGACCCGGGCCAGGGCCGCGGCCCGGTGGAGACCTACTTCTACCTGGGCTGGAAGACGCCGTTCTTGCGCTGGAGCCAGGGCACCGCTGTGCTGGAGGCCAACGGCCCGCGCATGCTCCCGCTCGTGGGCTACGGCGACCCGCGCGCCGACGTGCGCGTCTACCGCATCGACCCGCTACACAACGGGCTCTGGCCGTTCCCGCGCAGCCCGGTGCAGGTGTCCGAGCAGGACGCCCCGCCCTTCCCCGGCGAGGAGCCGGTGGTCTCGACCGAGCCGGGCCAGGTGGACACCCGCGAGCTGGTGCGGCACCTGCGGCTGCTCGGCTCGCCGCTGGTCTCGAAGGTGGTGGACCTGCCGCTGGCGAAGAAGGGCGGGACCACTCGCTTCGGCCTGGACTTGAGCGGGCTCTTGGACGGCGCGGTCGGCAAGAACCGGCCGGGGACCTACCTCGTCGGCCTCCGGCGGCTCACCGGGGCGCCCCAGCGCAGCTACGTGCGCGTGCAGGTGACCAACCTCTCGCTCACCGCGGTGGACGAGCAGAAGAAGGCCATCCTCTACGTGCGCACGCTGGACAAGGGCGAGCCGGTGCGGGGCGCGACCATCAGCCTTCAGATCATCCGGGCGAAGTCCTGCCTGGGGCCGCACTGCCAGGGCTCCTTCACGCAGGTGCCGGAGACGGTGACGCTGACGACCGACGGCGAGGGCCGGGCGGTGCTCACCCCCATCGCCGAGCTGCGCGAGCTCAAGCGCCTCTCCATCCAGAGCGGCGAGGACGTGCTGGTGCTGGACCCCCGCGAGCCACCCCCGCAGTTCGCGTCCAACCACTGGTCGCTCTCCTCGAACTGGCTGGCGTGGCTGGGGCAGAAGGTCCTCCCCCAGACGCCCAACGACAAGACCCTGGCGTTCCTCTTCACCGAGCGGGCGATCTACAAGCCCGGGGAGCCGGTGTTCCTCAAGGGCTTCGCGCGCAAGAAGGCGAACGGCGAGCTGCGCGGCCCCGGTGAGGGCAACCAGTACGTCCTCCAGGTGCAGGGCCCCGACGAGCAGGTGTGGAAGTTCCCGGTGACCTTCACCGGAGCCGGCGGCTTCGACGCGAAGTTCGAGGAGAAGGACATCGCCACCGGGCAGTACACCGCGACCCTGTCGACCCGCGAGGGCCAGCTCCTCACCTCGCGCACCTTCAAGATCGAGGCGTACCGCATCCCCACCTTCGAGGTGCAGCTCGCGGGCGCCCCGGCGGTGCGGCTGGACGGCCCCTTCAAGGTGAAGGCGCTGGCCCGCTACTACGCCGGCGGCAACCTCAACGGCCAGGCCATCTCCTGGAAGGTGACCCGCTCGCCCTACCACTGGGTCCCGCGCGGCCGCGAAGGCTTCCTCTTCGCGGACTCCACGCAGTTCGCCCGCGCCGGCGCCGCCCAGCTCCCGGGCGTGCTCTCGCGCAACGGCAACCTCGACGAGGGCGGCGCCGACGCCCTCGAGGTGAACCCCGCGCTCGACCTGGACGGCTCGCCCCGCCTCTACCACTTCGAGGCCACCGTCACCGGCACCGACGACCAGCAGGTCACCGCGGCCACGGAGGTGAGGGCTCTGCCCCCGTTCCTGATGGGGATGAAGCTCCCCCGCTACTCGGAGAAGCCGTTCGAGCTCAAGCCGGAGGTGATCGCCGTCGGGGTGGACGACAAGCTGCTCGCCGGCCAGGAGATCTCCGTGCGCCTCTACAAGCGCAACTGGCGCAACGTCCTGCGCGAGGCTCCGTTCGCCACCGGCCAGGCGAAGTACACCACCGAGCAGGAGGACGTGAAGGTCCTGGAGAAGACCGTCAAGACCGAGGACAAGCCGGTCTTCCCCTCGCTGCCCATCGGCGAGTCCGGGGTCTTCGTGGTGGAGCTGTTCGCGCGCGACAAGCTGGGCCGGGTGCAGACGCTCTCGGCGGACCTCTACGTGGGCGGCGCCGGCCCCATGGCCTGGCCCAAGTCGCGCGAGGGCATCTTCGAGCTCTCGACGGACAAGAAGAAGTACGTCCCCGGCGACCTCGCCCGCATCATCGTCCAGAGCCCGTTCCAGACCGGCAAGGCGCTGGTCATCGTCGAGGAGCCCGGCGCGGCCAACACCTACGCCTGGCGCGAGGTGGTGGGCGGCAAGGCGGTGCACGAGGTGCGCATCGGCACCCAGCACATGCCCAACCTTCCGGTGCACGTGGTGCTGATGCGCGGCCGGCTGGGCGAGGGCACGCTCGACGACTCGCGCTACCGGCCCCAAACGCTGGCCGCCTCGGTGGACCTGGAAGTGGAGCCGGTGAAGAACTCGCTGGAGGTGGCGGTGGCCCACCCCGAGACCGCGCGGCCGGGGCAGAAGGTGGACTTCACCATCACCCTCGCCGACGACCAGAAGCGCCCGGTGGCCGGCGAGGTCACCTTCTGGCTGGTCGACGAGGCGGTGCTGTCGCTGGCCAAGGAGGGTCCGCTCGACCCGCTCAAGGCCTTCGTGGACCGCAACGCGCGCACCACCAGCATCCGCGACACCCGCAACCTGGTGCTGGGTCGGCTGGTGGAGCAGGACGAGGAGCCGGGCGGCGACGGCGGCGACGAGGAGGGCCAGGGCAGCGGCAAGCCCATCGTCCGCAAGGACTTCAAGACCGTCCCCTACTACCAGGCGACGCTGCAGGTGCCCGCGAGCGGCAAGCTGGTGCTGCCGCTCAAGCTCTCGGACGACCTCACCAACTTCAAGGTCCGCGCGGTGGCGGTGAGCGGCTACACCCGCTTCGGCTACAAGCAGTCGGTGCTGCGCCAGCGGCTGCCGCTCCTGGTCCAGCCGCAGCTCCCGCGGTTCGTGCGCGCCGGCGACAGGTTCTGGGGCGGCGGCGTGGTGCGGCTGCTCGAGGGCGCGGAGGGCCCGGCGACGGTCGACCTGTCGCTTCAGGGCCCCGCGGACGGCAAGGGCAAGCAGGCGGCGGCGCTGAAGCAGAACCAGGCGCAGAGCGTGCTCTTCCCCCTCACCGCGGCGAACACCGCGACCGGGCTGGCGTCGGAGCTCAAGGTGACGGTGTCGGTCCAGCGCCACGCGGACGGCGCCGGCGACGCCTTCGAGGTGAAGCTGCCGGTGCTGCCCGACCGGACCCTGGAGCGCTTCGCGTACTTCGACCGCTTCAAGGAGGGCCAGACCGCGCTCAAGCCGTTCCCCGAGCCGCCGCGCCCGGGGACCGCGACCCAGACGCTGCTGGTGACGAGCGAGCCGGGCATCCTCGAGCTGGCCTCCGGCCTCTCCTACCTCGCGACCTACCCCCACGGCTGCCTGGAGCAGAAGATGTCGCAGATCTACCCGCACCTCGCGCTGGCCGAGACCCTGAGGAAGCTGGGGCTCGAGGACCGCGCCGGGGCGGAGCTGCCCAACGCCAAGCGGCTCATCGACGAGATGGCGGTGTACCAGGACGTGCAGGGGCTGTTCGCGTACTGGCCCGGCGGCGCGGGGGACATCGCGCTGACCGCGCAGGCGGTGGAGTTCCTCGCGGCCTCGAAGAAGGCCGGGGTGGTCCTGCCCGGCGGCCTGCTGGAGAAGTCGACCGAGGCGCTCAAGCGGGTGCTGCGCAGCGACTACCGCGGGCTGCTCACCGACTACCGCTACAACCAGCAGTCGGCGGCGGTGCGCGCGCTGGTGCGCGTGGGCCAGCTCGACGAGCACTACCTGGTGGACCTGTACCAGCGGCGCACGGACATGGACGTGACCAGCCTCGCCGACCTGGCGAGCGCGATGTCCGCCCAGCAGTCGCTGTTCCGGCCCAACCTGGCGGCGCTCTCCACCGACCTGTGGGACAGCGTGGTGACGAAGCTCTACAAGGGCAAGCCGGTCTTCGAGGGGCTGCGCTGGCGCCGCAGCGGCTGGGGCTCGGGGTACCTGGGCTCGAACACGTCGGCGGTCGCCGCGGTGTTCGAGAGCCTCATCGTCCTGGACCCGGCGGACAAGCGGCTGGAGCTGTTGCGCGACGCGCTGATCTCGTACGGCAGCCCGGGCCGGGGCTTCGGCTCGACGCACGACAACCGCCGGGCGATCCAGGCGCTGGCGCTGTACCTGGACAAGGCGCAGGTCACGACGCCCAAGGTCTCGGTGACGCTGCCGGCCGGCGCGCTCGCGCTCGACGGCGGCAAGCGGGTGGCCAAGGCCAGCTTCGCGACCGAGGCCCCGCAGACCGCGACGGTGAAGGGCGCGGAGGTCGGCGCCCGCGTGCAGTACGCCTTCCTCCCGGTGACCCCGGGCGACCAGGTCGGCGCGCAGAAGGAGGGCTTCCTCGTCTCCCGCAGCGCGACGCTCTACAAGGAGGGCACGCCGCCCACCCACCTCGAGGACAAGAAGGGCGAGACGCGGCGGCTCGCGGTGGGCGACGTCCTGGAGCTGCACGCGCGGCTCACCACGGACGAGGAGCGCTACCACGTGGCGCTGGTGGTGCCCTTCGCCGCCGGGCTCGAGCCGCTCAACCCGGAGCTGGAGACCTCGGGCGCCGAGGCCAGGCCGGCCGAGTCGGACTCGCTGCCGCCGGCCTACGTGCAGCGGCTGGACCACGAGGTCCGCTACTACTTCACGCGGCTGCCGCGCGGGACCCACTCCTTCCACTTCCGCGTCCGCGCGGTGAACCAGGGCAGCTTCGTCCACCCCGCGCCCTGGGCGGAGATGATGTACCAGCAGGAGACGCGCGGCCGCGGCGAGGGCCTGCGCCTTCTGGTCACCGGCTCGCAGGAGAAGTGAGGCGCGCGTGATCGCCCGGTTCGGCAGGCTGGCAGGGCTCGCGAGGCGCAGGCGCCGGTTGCTGGCGTCGGCCCTCGCGGGGCTGCTGGTCGCCGGCCTGGGCGGGGTGTGGCTCTCGCTGCACCGGGAGCTCGCCCACCCGCGGCCCTCGCACCTCTTGCTGGACCGGCGCGGCCGCTACTTCGGAGAGGTCCCGGGCGACGACGGCGAGCTGGGGTACTGGCCGCCGCCGTACCAGCTGCCCGACAAGATCGTCCGGGCGACGCTGGAGACCGAGGACCGCTTCTTCTGGGAGCACCGCGGGGTGCGCTGGGGGTCCCTGGCCCGCGCCGCGTGGCAGAACCTGAAGAACCGGCGGGTCATCTCCGGCGCCTCCACCGTGCCCATGCAGGTGGCGCGGATGCAGACGCCCGGCTCGCGCAGCCTCGGGCGCAAGGCCCGGGAGATCGTCGAGGCGCTGCTCCTGGTGCGCGACCACGGCCACGAGGCGGTGCTGCGCCAGTACCTGACCCTGGCCCCGTACGGGAACAACGTGCGCGGCGCGGCGCGCGCGGCCCGGCTGTACTTCGACAAGCCGGTCGAGGACCTCTCCTGGCTGCAGGCCGCGTTTCTCGCGGCCATCCCCCAGTCGCCGGCGAAGATGAACCCCTACGACAAGGACGGGCTGCGCCGGGCGACCCAGCGCGCGCGGCGCATCCTCCACGTGCTCCACGAGCGCGGCGTGCTCACCGACGACGAGCTGACGCAGACGCTGGCCAGCAACCTGCGCCTCTCGCCCAAGCCACGCCGGGACCCGGCGTCGCTGCACGCGGTCCTCGCGTGGGCGGCACGGGTCCCCGAGGGCCAGCTCGTCTCCACCGCGACGCTGGACCTCGACCACCAGGCGCGGCTGGGGCGGGCGCTGCGCGCGAACCTCGAGCGGCTCGAGGGTGCGAACGCGGGCAACTCCGCGGCCGTCGCGGTGGACGTGGAGACCGGGGACGTCCTCGCCTACGTGGGCTCGGTGGACTACTTCGACCAGGAGCAGCGCGGCTCCATCGACTACGCCCGGGTGAAGCGCTCCCCCGGCTCGGCGCTCAAGCCCTTCCTCTACGGCCTCGCGCTGGAGCACGGCCGACTCACCGCCGCGACCGAGCTGCCGGACACCCCGCTCGAGCTGCCCACCGCGGCGGGCCTCGCCTACCTGCCGGAGAACGTGAACCACCAGTTCCACGGCCCGCTGCTCTTGCGCGAGGCGCTGGGCAACTCGCGCAACATCCCGGCGATGCTGGTGCTGGGCGAGGTGGGGGTCGAGCCGGTGCTCTCGCTCCTGGAGCGCGGTGGAGTCGAGGGCATCTCCTTCGAGCCGGGGAGGTACGGCCTCGCGCTCGCCATCGGCTCGCTGCCGGTGACCCTGGAGGAGCTGGCCGGGCTCTACCTCGCGCTCGCGCGCGGCGGCACCTTCGTCCCGCTGCGCCGCTTCGCGCACGAGCCCCCGGCGGCGGCGAACCCCGGGCGGCGGCTCTTGAGCCCCGAGGCGACGGCGCTGGTGACCGACATCCTCAGCGACCCCTTCGCGCGCCGGCCCACCTTCCCCCCGGGGACACCGCTCGACTTCGACTTCCCGGTGGCGGCCAAGACCGGCACCAGCCAGGGCTCGCGGGACGCCTGGGCGGTGGGCTACAGCGACCGGGTGCTGGTCGCGGTCTGGGTGGGCAACCACGACGCGCGGCGGATGGCGAAGAGCGTCTCGGGGGCGGTGGCCGCGGGCACGCCGATGCACCGGGTGCTCGCGGCGCTCAACCAGCAGATCGCCCCGCACCGCGCGGTGCCCACGTCGTTTCCGCTGCCCGAGGAGTTCACCCACGCGGCGGTGTGCCCGCTCTCCGGCCGCCGCGCCGGGCCCGACTGTCCGCTCTCGAAGCGCGAGGTGTTCCTGCCCGGCAGCGAACCCGCCGAGGACTGCCCCTTCCACGTCCGCGTGCGGCTGGACACGCGCACCGGGATGCGCGCGGGCCCGGGGTGCCCAGAGCGGTTCGTGCGCGAGGGGGCGATGCTGGACCTGCCCGAGAACTACGCCCCGTGGGCGGCGCAGCGGCGGCTGGAGCTGGCACCGCGGCAGTACAGCCGGCTGTGCCCCAAGGAGCGGGCGGAGCGGGCGCCGTCGGTGGCCATCACCGAGCCCCGACCGGGCTCGCGCTACCTCTGGGACCCGGACACCCCCGTGGACTCCGCGGCCGTCCGGCTGGCGGCGCGCGTGGAGCCCGCCGACGAGGAGATCGTCTGGATGGTGGACGGACGCCCGGTGGGCAAGGTGGGCTACCCGCACGCGCTCCGCTGGGCGCTGCGCCCTGGACGGCACGTGGTGGAGGCGCGCATGGTGCGCCGCGCCGAGGCGGCGCGCCCGGTGACCATCACGGTGGAGGACTGAGGCACCGGGCCGAAGCGGGCAGGCAGTCGAAGCCTGGAGCCGTCCGTTCGGCGTGAAGGGACTACTCCCCCAGCCGCCGCGCGAGCCCGGTGTGCCGCTTGGCGGTCTCCCCGTTGCGCACCGCGATGGCCATCGCGCGCTTGCTGCCCACCACCACCACCAGCCGCTTGCCGCGCGTCACCGCCGTGTAGAGCAGGTTGCGCTGCAGCAGCACGAAGTGCTGCGTGTGCAGCGGCAGCACCACGCAGGGGTACTCGCTGCCCTGCGACTTGTGCACGGTGCAGGCGTAGGCGTGCACCAGCTCGTCCAGCTCGCCGAAGGAGTACGTCACCCGCCGCTCCTCGAAGAGCACGTGCACCAGCTGCTGCTCCTCGTCGATGGCGTCGATGCGCCCCACGTCCCCGTTGAAGACGTCGAGGTCGTAGTTGTTGCGGATCTGCATCACCTTGTCGCCCGCGCGCAGCACCCGGCTCCCGCGCTGGAGGCTCACGCCGCCCGGGTTGAGCATCGCCTGCAGCTCGACGTTCAGGTTCCCTGCCCCCAGCGTGCCGCGGTGCATGGGCGTGAGCACCTGGATGTCGCGCAGCGGGTCGAGCCCGTACTTGCGCGGCAGGCGCGCGCGCACCAGGTCCTTCACCGTGGCCAGCACCTCGTCCGGCTCCTCGCAGGTGAGGAAGAAGAAGTCCGAGCCCTCGCGGTTCACGACCTGCGGCATCTCCCCGCGGTTGATGCGGTGGGCGTTGGTGACGATGAGGCTCTGCTCCGCCTGCCGGAAGATGTGCTGCAGCCGCACCACCGGCACCGACCCCGAGCGGATGAGGTCGCCCAGCACGCTGCCCGGCCCCACCGACGGGAGCTGGTCCACGTCGCCGACGAGGATGAGCTGGCACGACGGCGGCACCGCCTTGAGCAGGTGGTACCCGAGCAGCGTGTCCACCATCGAGGTCTCGTCGAGGATGAGCAGGTCCGCCTCGAGCGGGTTCTCGCGGTCGCGCTGGAACTTCATGCCCTTGGGGCTGAATTCCAGCAGCCGGTGCAGCGTCTTCGCCTCGCGCCCGGTGGCCTCGGTCATGCGCTTGGCGGCGCGCCCCGTCGGCGCGGCGAGCAGGATGCGGCGGTGCTTGCGCTCGAGGATCTGGATGATGCCGTTGACCAGCGTGGTCTTGCCCGTGCCCGGGCCACCGGTGATGACCAGCACCTTGCTGGTCACCGCCTGGCGGATGGCCTCGCGCTGCTCCGGGGCGAAGGTGATGCCGCGGCGCTCCTCGAACCAGGCCAGCGCCTTCTCCACGTCGATGGCGATGGGCCGCACCGGCTGCGCCTGCAGCTCGCGCAGGGCACCCGCGAGGCCGCACTCCGCAGAGTGCAGCGACTTGAGGTAGACCGCCGGCTCCTCGCCCGCCTGCGGCTGGTCGACCACCAGCTCCTCGGCCGCGGCCATCGCCCCCACCGCGTCCTCGAGCAGCCCCGGCGCGAGCGGCGTCTTCTCCCCGCCCGGCGGCGGCGCCTCGAGGATCTCCCTGGCGCTCTCCAAGAGCTTCTCGCGCGGGTAGTAGACGTGGCCCTCGTCGGCCAGCTCGCCCAGCACGTGCAGCACCCCGGCCTCGGCCCGGCGCGGCGAGTCGACGGGGATGCCCAGGTTGCGCGCGATGCGGTCCGCGGTCTTGAACCCGATGCCGAAGACGTCGATGGCCAGCCGGTAGGGGTTGTCCTTCACTACCTGGATCGCCTGCTGCTGGTACTGCTTCCAGATGCGCACCGCGTGGGACGAGGAGACGCCGTGGCTCTGCAGGAAGACCATCACCTGGCGGATCTCGCGCTGCTCCACCCACGCCGACTGGATCGACGCGCGCCGCACCGGGCCGATGCCCTCGACCTCGGCGAGCCGCGCCGGCGTGTTGTCGATGACGTCGAGCGTCTCCAGCCCGAAGTGCTTCACCATCCGCCCGGCCATGACCTTGCCGATGCCGCGCACCAGCCCCGAGCCGAGGTAGCGCTCGATGCCCGCGAGCGTCGCCGGCTTCACGGTCATGAAGGACTCGGCCTTGAACTGCTCGCCCCACTTGCGGTCGTGCACCCAGCGCCCGGTGAGCCGCAGGCTCTCGCCGGGCTGGACGCCGGGGAGCGCGCCGACGACGGTGACCGGCTCCGGCCGCCCCGGCACGTGCACCTTCACCACGCCAAACCCGGTCTCCTCGCTGCTGTAGACGACGTGCTCCAGCGAGCCCTCGAGCGTGGTCGTCCCGGCCTGCGCGGCAGGCGAGAAGAGCGGTTGGTTGCTCGGTGGCTTCGGCGGCTGCATGGCGCCCCAGGTCTAGCACACGGCGCCCGGGTGCCCCGGGTCGCGGGGGCTCAGGCCTTCTTCCCCCGCAGCCGGAGCGTGAGCACGAAGAGGCTGCGCCGGAGGAAGTGGCGCAGGTAGGTCGTGAGCAACAGCCCGCCCAGCATCAGCGCGACCGCCCACTCGCTCTCGCTGCGGCGGTACAGCGCCTCCACGTCGAAGGCCATGTTCGGGTCCCGCGTGGTCATGTCCAGGTAGAAGGTGTCGAAGGCGAGGAACACCGAGAGCTGGTTCAGGATCAGCGCGAACCCCGCCCCGAAGACCAGCGCCAGCACCCGCTGCGTGCGCGCGCGGAACCGCGCCAGCGCCGCCGCGGTGGAGACGAAGACCATCGCGATGCCGCTGGTGTACGAGACGCGCAGCACGTTGAAGAGCAGGTCGCCGTGCAGCGGCAGCAGGCTGATGATCGTCCGGACCAGGAAGAGCACCGCCACGAACGAGGAGAGGGCCAGGAAGGGCAGCTCGCGCTTCCGGGTGACCACCAGCTCCCGCCACGCCCGCTTCAGCGCGGACTGCGAGCTCGCCTCCAGCGCCAGCTGGTCGATGCGGTCCAGCCCGGCGCGGCTGGAGGTGAGGTCGTCCTTCCACTCCCCGGCGCCGGTCGCCGCGTCGAGCGCCTCGTCCGAGTCCGCGAGCCGCGCCGAGAGCACCCGCGCGAAGTGCACGGCGATGCTCGGGTAGCAGGCGAGCAGGTGCTCGAAGTCGGCGCGCTCGAGCCGCAGCGCCTTCACCGGGGTGGCGGCCGTGACCGTGGCCGAGCGCAGGTCACGTGTCAGCACCGAGATCTCGCCGCACGCGTCCCCGGGGCCCAGCGCGCCGATCTCCTTGCGCCTCCCGCCCGCGGCGATCACCGCGACCTTCGCCTTCCCCGAGACGAGGACGAAGAGGTCGTCGCCCGCCTCCAGCTCGGCGAGGATCGTCCGCCCCTCGGGGAACTGTACCGGCTCGACCAGCCGCGCCACGTGCGCCAGCGCCTCCGGCCCCAGCGCCGAGAGCCAGGGCACGCCGTGCAGCGCCGTGAGGACGCTCGCCTCTGCCGCATCGCCGGTCACGGTCGCAGCCACGCGAGCATCCTCCGGCCGACGGCCAGGTAGAGGTTGCGGAAGTACACCGCCTGCAGGAGCGCGAAGAGCACCAGCGCCGCCGCGAACCGCGAGAGCGGCTGGTAGTAGTCGGGGTTCAGGTTCCAGAGCAGCGCGAACTCGTCCACCACCAGCCCCACGCCGACGCCGAACGCCGCCGCGAGCGTGCGCAGCTTGCGCCGCGTCCGCGGCAGGAAGGCCAGGAGCCCCACGACCGCCACGGTGATGAGCCCGTAGTTGAAGTGGTGCACGTGGACCGGGTGGCCGACGTTGCTGGAGATGAGCGCGAAGAGGCTCTTCTGCAGCCCGCGGTCGATGATCACCGCGACCACGGTGCGCGCCGCCACCAGCGCCCCCACCGCGCCCCAGAACATCCAGAACGCCAGCCGCCGCGACGGCTCCTGCACCAGCGCCCGCCAGAGCAGCGCGCCCACCCGCGCCACCGCGACGTGCCGGGAGCGCTGCAGTCGACGGCGCCTCCGGGCCACCAGGGCGCGGAACGCCGCCGGGGGCAGCCCCGAGCCCCGCGCCAACGCCACCTCGCGGGTGAGGTCGTTGCGGCGCTGCGCCTCGCGCCCCAGCTCGGAGAGCAGCGGCACCGCGACCACCGGCAGCTCCTCGAAGAGCCGGTCGAAGGCCGCCTGATCGAGCAGGCCCAGCGTCGCGGTCCCGTGCGCCGCGACCGTGCCTTGCTGGCCGCGGCCGGTGAGCGCTCGCAGGTCGTCGGTCCAGTCGCCCTCGTCGAGGGTCATCGCGCCCACGCCCTCGCGCACCAGCGTCACCTCGCCGGCGAGCACCACCAGCACCACCGCCGAGTCGGGGCCGAGCGCGAGGCTCTGCAGCGGCTCGAGCGTCACCGTGCGCACCCGCTCGGCCACGCGCGCGCGCTCGTCGGGGCGCAAGCCCCGGAAGTAGGGAATGGCCGCGAGGCAGGCTTCCAGGGTCTCCGAGGCGAGGGACACGCGGGCTCCGGCTAGTCGGCCTTCGCGGTGATGGCCTTGGAGACCGCGCAGGGGAAGGCCGTGCCGTAGAACGAAGCCGCGGCGCTGCACCCGGAGCCGGTGCAGGCGACGTCGCCCTTCTCGGTCCCGGTGAGCGTGGTGGCCGAGGTGAAGTTGCCCTGGATGGCCACGTTCAGGGTGAGGGTGCCCTCGAGGAAGCCGCCGCTCTCCTTCGCGAGGTCCACCTCGCGGCGCAGCCTGGACGGGCAGTCGAAGGCGCCGCGCTCGTAGGCGCACTCGAACACCGGGTAGCCGTCCTTGGGGTCGATGGTGAGCTTGGTCCCGTCGAAGGCCAGCGTGAACGGCCCGTCGCCGCTGGGCAGCGCAGAGACCTTGCAGGTGTCGCTGGCCACCGCGCCCTCCTTCATCGACCAGCCACCGACCTGGGGCGTGCCGCTGAAGCCCTCGCCACGGCCACAGCCGGCGGCGAGCAGCAGCAGGATCCACGTGGAACGGCGCATCGCGTCCTCCTTCGCAGGGAGGCCAGGATAGCCCAGGGCGCTACAGCATCCCCGAGGCGAAGCGCAGCCGGCCGTCCTCGCGCACGAGCTGGAACCGGACCTGGCCGCGGCGGGGCGTTGCAGTTGGCCCCGCCTCGTACTCCTCCAGCACCTCCACCGCCATGCGCTCGGACCGGACGATCCACCTGCGGGCGCGGTAGGCGGCGAACTCGGGGAGGCGCTCGCGCGCCAGGGCCAGCGCCTGGGTCCGGTCGAAGCGCGGGTCCTTCCACGCGCGGGCCACCAGCGGCTCGAGCAGGGCAGGATCCTGGCGGCCGAGAGCCTGGGCGCGCTCCGTGAGCAGCGCCGCGATCGCCGCGAGGTTCGGGAAGGCGGCGCCCTTCACGCCCCAGCCCCGCTCACCCTTCACGTAGGGGATGCGCTCCAGGCCGATGTAGCTCACGTGCAGCCCCGCGGCCGACGCGGCCTCGAGGTCCACCGAGGTCACGGCGACCATGCCCTCGCCCTCGGGCTTCACCAGGAGGTGGTCGAAGCGGATGGACTCGAGGGTGAGCGGGCCGACGCCGGACAGGTCGAACGTCGCGCCCGGCTTCAGCGACTGGAGCTGGCGGGCGACCTCGCCGTCGGGACCCAGCACGGGCTCGCAGCCACCCGAGCAGGACACGAGGGCCAAGGCCGCGACGGCAGACCAGCCGCGCATCTTCAGCCCAGGCTCTTGAGGAGCTGCTCGGCCTCCGCGCGGTCACCGGCGCTGGGGTAGTCCTTGAGCAGCTTCTGCAGCGCCTCGCGGGCCTTGTCCTTGTCCTCGAGCTTCAGGTAGGTGCGGGCCAGCTTGAAGAGCGCGCTGGGGGCCTGCTCGCTCGTCGGGTAGTCATCCACCAGCTTCTTGAGGCGGCCCGCCGCCGACTTGTAGCGGTCGTGGTCCAGGTAGTAGTTCGCGACCGCGAGCTCGTGCTCGGCGAGGCGCGTGAGGATCTCGTCGCGCAGCTTCTTGGCCTCGGGGACGTGCTCGGAGCCTGGGTGGAGCTTCAGGAACTCGTCGAACGACCCGCGGGCCTCGCGCACCGAGGTCTGGTCCTTCTCGGTGGACGAGGGGAACAGGAAGAAGTCGGAGGGGATGTCCTTGAAGTACGAGAAGGCGATCCGGTACTGGGCGTAGTGCACCCGGGCGTGGTTGGGGTGCAGCTTGATGAAGTTGCGGTACCCGTCGATGGCCTCGAGGTACTTCTCGCGGTCGAAGTTGGTGTCGGCGATGGCGAGGTCGGCGAGCGCCGCCTGCGACGAGTACGGGAACTTGTACCGGACGTGGTCGAAGAACTTGAGGGCGTCGAGGTGGCGGCCGGCCTCGAGGGCCTTCTGGCCCGCTTCGAAGTTGCTGCGCGCGTCGGAGAGGTAGGTGACCTCGCCCGCGGCGTCGAGCATGGCACAGCCCGAGAGCGACAAAAGAACCAGGAGAGTCGAGAGCTTGCGTGTCATCGGGGCGGCACCCTACCCCGCGCCCCGCGACCGGTCAACGCGCGCGAGAGGCTCGCGTCTCCCCGAAAAAAGGGGCCGGGCGGCGGAGCACAAAGCTCCGCCGCCCGGCAGGAACTACCAAAGCAACATCACTCGCAGTCAGCGGCCTTCTTGGGCATCGCGGCCTTCACGGCCTTCTTGAAGCTGTCGAGCGAGGCGGCGCAGGTGGCCTCGGGGGCGTTGGCGAGCGGCGCGCAGGCAGGGCCCTTCTCGCCGTTGAGCGCCTGGCAGCACTTCACGGCCTTGGCGCAGGAGGCGCCGGCGGCGCCAGCGGCGGGGGCGGCAGGAGCGTCGGCCTTCGGGGCGTCGGCCTTGGGGGCCTCGTCGCCCTTCGGAGCGTCGGCGGCGGCGGCGGCCTTGGGGACCGCGGGGCCCTTGTAGGTGATCGCCTCGCAGGCCTTCGCGGCCGCGGTGACCTTGGCGACGTCGCCGCCGGAGGCCTCGCAGTTGAACTCGGCGCCACCGAACGCGCGGCGGATGGAGACCTTGAAGTCACGGCCGGTGCCGGAGTTGTGGTTGTACTCGACGCGCCAGCCGTCCGCGGTCTTGTCGGCCTTGGTGACCTTCACGTCCTCGAACATCTCGGCTTCCTTCTTGGCCTCGTCGAGCGAGTGTGCGGCGGACAGCGAGTCCTCCTTCACCGCCATGATCTGCACGACCGCGCCGCCCACCCGGTAGGTGTAGCTGCCGAGCATCTCGAGCGGGTCGGAGACCTCGACGCTGGAGGGCAGCTCGAACGCGAGCTTGAGGCCATCGATGTTGTAGGTCTTGTTGGCGGAAGGCTTGGCGGCCTCGGGCTTCGCGGCAGAGCCACCGGCGGCGGGAGCGCCACCTTCCTTGGGACAAGCGGCCAACATCGCAACCGTCATCAGACCAACGAGCAGGCGAGCGTTCACTGTTTCCTCCGGGATATGCACTGCGTGGATGTTTCGGCACCCTGAAACGGCGGCATCTTTAGCACCACCGCTCGGAAAAACACCAGTCGGGGGGGGGGCTCCGCGCAGGAGCGCCTGCCGCCTCACTCGTCGCGCAGCTCCAGCGCCTCGCGGACGACGTCCTCGGCGAAGCCCTTCCCCGCGAGCCAACGCGCGGCCCGGACCTTCTCGGCCTGCGGGGAGCCGCCATCGACCTTGGGCCGCCGGCGCGCGAGCACTGCCCGCGCGAGCTCGAGCTCGCTGGCTCCGGCGCGGGCCTCGCCCACGGCTGACTCGGCATCGGCCTCGCCGATCCCCGCGGCCTCGAGGCGCTGCACCACCGCCGCCGGGCCCAGGCCGCCCTGCGTGAGGAGCTTCTCGGCGCGCTGGGCGGCGAAGGAGCGGTCGTCGAGGAAGCGCAGCTCGCGCAGGCGCTGCACCGCCGCGTCGACGTCGCCCTCCTCGAACCCGGAACGGGCGAGGCGGCGCCGGACCTCGGCCTCGCTGCGGGCCCGATGGGCGAGCAGCTTCAGCGCGTGATCCAACGCCGCCTTCGCTGGGGCAGACATGGCTACTTGTTCAGCAGCGCGTCCTTCGCCTCGCGGATGTTGTCGTCCATCATCCCCGCGTCCTCGCCGTGGGCCTTGGCCGCCTCGTAGTACTCGATGGCCTTCTGGTACTGGCCGAGGAAGAAGTACGCCGCGCCGATCTGCGCCTCGCAGGTGGCCTGCTGGTCGGGGTGCTGCGCGGCGATGGCCTCGTAGGCGGCGATGCACTCCTTGAACTGCTTGCCGGTCATCAGCCGCGCCGCGGCGTTGATCTTCGCGCTCACGTCGTCGGTCTTGAGGACGGACTGGACCTCGTCCTGGACCTTGCGGGCCTCCTCGAAGGAGACGCCCTTGCCGGGCTGCTCGCTGACGAAGGCCGCGGCCTGCACCGGCTGGCCGCCACCGGAAGCAGGACCACCGACGGGGACCGGAGCACCCTCGGCCGCGCGGACCATGTCCGCGAGCGCGACGGTCTGGACGCACATGGCCCAGAAGCCAGTGAAGAAGAGGCCGACGATGCAGGCGATGAAGCCGAGGCCGGCCGCCATCTGGGCGAGGAAGACGATGGCCACGAAGAGGGCCGCGTTGTTGAAGTTGACGCGGATGAACTCGTAGATGGCGCCGAACTCGAAGGCGGCCCCAAAGCGGTTCGTCTGGTAGTAGCGGCTCAGCGCCACCGGGATCCAGACCATGAGCCCCAGGCTGATGGCGAAGGACACGAGCTGGCCGAGGCAGGGGATCATCGCGAGGAGCATCGAGACGATCATGATCGGGATGTAGTAGCAGAGGATGATTCCGAAGATGGGCAGCCCCGCGGAGAGGTCCTCACCGAACTCGATCTCGGGCATCGGGGCGTTCGGGTTCTCCTTGAGCTTCAGGAACATCTTGCGCTGGTAGCCCATGAGCACGAACGCGCCCACCAGGAACATGCCGAGCAGCACCATCAGGCCGCCCATCAGGACCTTGGTGACCCAGTTCGGGTCCTTGAAGACGTAGCCGAACGGGCGCTCGAAAGAGATCTGGGGGACCTTGGTCGTCGTGGCCATGGGACGGCCTCCGCCTGCGAGTTGTGCAGGCTGCTATCGCACGGTCCGGCGGACTGCGTCCAGAGGCCCCCGAGTCGGGTCCTCCGGGCGCAACAGGCCCACAAGCCGTGCTTCATCGCCGCTCCCAGCCGCGGTACCCTGCCGCGGTCGAGGGGTTCACCACGTCGCCTGGGAGGAAACATGAAGCTCCTGAAGACCACCGTCGCCGCTCTCGCGCTGTCCGTCCTCGCCGTCCCTGCCGCCGCGTTCGCCGACGGCTGCTACACCTGCGGAAGCGGCAGCTCGAACGGGTGCAAGGAGTGCCGCTACGGCGACTCCAAGAACGAGACCTTCGCCGCCCGGAAGGCCTGCGAGAACGCCGGCTGCAAGGTGAGCGGAACCACCTCCTGCTCGACCGCATCCAACGTGAAGGTCTGCTCGCCCAAGTAACCTCCGCCGGGGCCGGGCGCACGCCGCCCGGCCTCGACCACCCTCCGGGGGCCTGGAGTCATCGTGCGCACGTTCCTTCCGCTGCTCCTGCTCTCGGCCCTGAGCTGCGCCTCGGCGACCCCGCCGGGGCACGAGCCCCCCACCACCGTGAAGTCCATCGACGCCGGCCAGCCCGAGTACGCCTACCCGGGCTGCGAGCTGCTCGACGGCCCGACGTGCCCTCGCTCAGCCACCGCGCTGTGCGCGGTGGAGTACATCCGCAAGCGCCGGTCGATCTGCAACTTCGACGACGACTGCGAGCTCGCCACCCTCAAGCGCGGCTGCGTCGACCTCTGCGCGCCGCTCGCCGTGGGGGCCGAGGACCGCGACGGCATCGTCGTCGAGGCGCAGGCGGAGATCGACCGGTACTGCCGCATGGGCCCCTGCACGGAGGCGCCCTGCTCTGGCCCCGACGCGGGCTGGGTCGCCCGCTGCACGTTCGGCTTCTGCCAGGCCTTCGACGGCAACGCGCCCGACACCGGGCCCCGGCCCGACGCCGGGACTGCCCGAGACGCGAACTGACCCGGCCGCTCATTCGACCGCGCGCACGCCCAGGAGCGTCCCCAGGAAGACCAGGGGGATGCCCACGATCACCCCGACGCCGGTGAGGCAGAGCGCCAAGCCCGCGACCAGCAGCCCCAGGCTGAGCCCGGCCCCCACCAGCCGACCGGTGAGGCCGAGGACTGCGGCCAGCAGGCGCCAGGCGGCGCCCAGCGCGAAGGCGAGCACGTGGCCGGCGAGGACGAACGGCAGGGCGAGCAGTCGGCGCAACCTCTTCCTCCTCTCAGCGCGGCTCCGCCACAACCGAAGTGCTCGTGCCGACCATTCAGCGGCGGAGCCGCGGTCGACAGTCGAGAGTTGAGGGTCGAGAGCAGGCCTCACGACCCGCCGGCAGTTTGCTGCGGTGCACCACGAAGCCTCCCGCCCCGAGCGGCTTTCGAGCGTTAGTAGTTCAGGCGGGTCTGGGGTTGCTACGCCGGCCGGAGCGGCCGATTGCCCCGGCCGTTGACAGCCGCAGACGCTGGGCTAAACCAACTCGCCATGGCCCAGACCCCCGTCGAGTTCCTCTCCGCCCTGCCCGGCTTCGCCGTGGTGGAGCCCGAGCAGATCGAAGCGCTGGAGCGCAGCCTGCGCGTGGTCACCTTCTCGCCCGGCGACCGGCTGATGCGCCGCGGCGACCCGGGCGATCACCTGCTGGTCATCCGCGAAGGCCGGGTGAGCATCCCCATGCTCGACGCCGAGGGGCGCGAGAAGCAGGTGTTCCACCTCTCCGCGGGCGACTTCGTGGGCGAGATGGCGCTGCTCACCGGCGAGCCGCGGATGGCGGACGTGGTCGCCGACACCGCTGGCGAGGGCATCGTCCTCACCAAGGCCGCCGTCGAGCCACTGCTCGCCGAGCACCCCCAGCTCGCCTCTTTCCTCACCGAGCTGCTCGGCCGGCGCCTGGACGAGGGCGGGCGCTTCGAGCGTGTGGGGAAGTACCGCCTGCTCGGCAAGATCGGCGAGGGGATGTCCGGGCGGGTCTACGAGGCGCTGCACCCGGGCCTCGACCGCATCGTGGCCATCAAGATGCTCTCGCACGCGCTGGTCTACCACCGCAGCTTCCGGGAGCGGTTCCTCGCCGAGGCCAAGACCGTGGCGCGCCTCTCGCACCCCAACGTGGTGCAGGTCTTCGACACCGAGGCGGCGTACGCCACCTACTTCATCGTGATGGAGCGGCTCTCGGGCCACGACCTGGAGGGCGTGCTGCAGACGCGGAAGGTGCTGCCGCCCGACGAGGCCCAGGCGATCCTCCGGCAGCTCGCTGCGGCGCTGGAGGCGGCGCACCGCGTGGGCTTCGCGCACCGCGACGTGAAGCCGGCCAACGTGGCCATCGAGGACGACGGCACGGTGAAGCTGATGGACTTCGGCCTGGCGAGCCCCATTCTCAAGGACGCCGAGGGCCGGCGCAGCGCCACAGTGGAGGGCACGCCGCAGTACCTGGCGCCGGAGGCCGCGGTGGGCCAGGTGCCCGACGGCCGCGCCGACGTGTACGCGCTGGGGGTGATGGCCTTCGAGCTGGTGACCGGCCGGCTGCCCTTCGAGGCCGACACGGTGGTGGACATGCTCAAGGCGCACGTGCGCACCCCGCCGCCGGACGTCGCCGCGGCCTGCCCCGGGCTCCCTCCGCCGCTGGTCGAGTTCATCCACGGCGCGCTGAAGAAGAAGCCCGCCGAGCGGCTCACCGACTGGAGCCGCATCCGCGCGCTGCTCGACCCACCCCGCGCAGCCACGCCCGAGGTCTGGTCCGACGCGAGGGAGCTGGTGGTGCGGGTGCGCTACCTGCCCCAGGCCGAGGACGCCGTGGACCGGGCGGTCGAGGGGCTGACCGGCGCGCTGGGGCCGGTCGCGGGCGTGCAGGTCGCGAAGGCCCGGCTCGAGTAGGTCACCGGCCCGACGCCGGCAGGTCCTTCACCAGCAGCTCCGCGTCGCCGCGGATGGACTCGTTCTCCTCCAGCCTCGCCAGCTCGCGCAGCCGCGCCGCGGCCCTGCGGGAGAAAGGGAAGCGCTTGCCCAGGA
>CAZAIE010000022.1:0-18860 GCA_964485035.1 uncultured Myxococcaceae bacterium
GGTGCACGTCGTCGATGGACTCGGTGGTGTCGATGCCGAACGTGGCGCTGAACGTGGCGCTCGTGCACCGCGACCTCTCGCCCGAGCTGCACTTCACGCTGCAGACCGACGCCCAGGGCCGCGTGGAGCTGGGGCACCTGCGCGACGTCCTCGCGGTGAGCCTCTCGACCCCGTCGGGCATCACCGAGCGCTGGCCGATCGCCCGGGACCGCTGCCGCCGCGATGGGGCCCTGCACGTCCGGGCCGGCGAGTCCTTCCGCGTGCCCTTCACCGACCTCGAGCCGCTGGGCGCAAAGGGCTTCCCCGGCGAGAACGGCAAACACGGCCGGCGCAAGCGCAAGCTGGAGCGGCGCGACGCTGCGCTGCTCGAGCGGCGTGCGAACACGTTCGTCCACGACCACTTCGACGCCCTGTCCCTGGCCGACGGCTTCCTGGAGATCGCGGGGCTGCCCGCGGGCGACTACGAGCTGTGGCTGAAGCACGAGGAGGTGTCCATCGCCATCCGCGCCATCCCGGGCGCGGAGGTCGCGGGGGTCATCGCCGGGGAGAAGCGCCACGCCGAGCGCGGGGCCGGACGGGCGGTGCAGGTCACGGCGGCGGCGATCGACAAGGACGAGATCGCGTTGACCGTGGGCGGAGTCGGCGCCCGGACGCGCGTCCACGTCTTCGGCACCCGCTTCGTCCCCGCGCACGACGGCTTCGCCGAGTTGGGCCGCGCCGGGGTGCGCCCGCCGCGCGCGGTCGAGCTGTCCGTCGCGCCCTCGCACTACGTCTCCGGGCGCGACCTGGGCGACGAATACCGCTACGTGCTGGAGCGACGGTTCGCCCAGGTGTTCCCGGGGAACATGCTCGCGCGGCCCGGGCTGCTCCTGAACCCGTGGGCGGTCCGCTCCACTGCGACCTCCGTGCAGGAGGCCGCTGCGGGCGGGGCCTACGCGGCGTCCCCTCCTCCGGCGCCGTGTGCGGTCTGCGCCGAGCAGGCCCACCCCCGCGAGCGTGGCGGCCAGGGCAGCCAGTTCGCGAACCTCGACTTCCTCGCAGCGCCCGCGGTGGTGCTCGCGAACCTGGTGCCGGACGCCGAGGGGATCGTCCGCGTTCCGCGCAAGTCACTGGGCCACGTGAACGCGCTCCGGGTGGTGGTGGCCGCTCCGCAGGCGACCGCCTGCCGCGACGTGCTGCTGCCCGAGGTCGCTCCAGCGCCCGAGGACCTGCGGCTGCGGCTCGCGCTGGATGCCGACAAGCACTTCAGCGAGAAGAAGCAGGTCACCGTCCTCGCCGAGGGCGCGGCGCTCAACGTCGCGGACCTCACCACGTCGAAGGTCGAACTGTATGACTCCCTTGCGCGGGTATGGCGCCTCTTCGCCACGCTCTCGGGGGACGCGAACCTCACCACCTTCTCGTTCCTGCTGCGCTGGCCGCAGCTCTCCGAGGACGAGAAGCGGGCGCGCTACAGCGAGTTCGCCTGCCACGAGCTGAGCTTCTTCCTCTCGCGCAAGGACCCCGCGTTCTTCGAACAGGTGGTGCGGCCGTACCTGCGCAACAAGCGGGACAAGACCTTCCTCGACCGCTACCTGCTCGGCGACGACCTCTCTGCGTTCCGGGCGCCGTGGGCGTTCGGCCGTCTGAACGTCGTCGAGCGGATCTTGCTGGCAGGGCGCATCGCGGACGAAGGAGAGCCGGTGGCGCGCCACGCCCGCGAGCTGGACGAGCTGCTCCCGCGCGATCTCGAGCGGGCCGACCGCCTGTTCCAGGCAGCGATCCAGAGCAGCGCGCTCGAAGGCGGCGACGACCTGGGCATCGAGAAGCAGGGCGCGGCAATGATGAAGGACATGCTGGCGTCGCTCGACGACGCGCCGCCCCCTCCCCCGCCCCCTCCGTCCTTCGGTGCAGGGCTGGCCAGCAGCCTGGGCGGGATGCCGATGGCCAAGCCCGGGGCGCCAATGCCCTCGAAGGCCAAGAAGATGGCCAGCAGGGGCGGACCGTCCGGCAGGCGCTCGCAGATGCGGGAAGAGGCCGCGGACGGGGAGATGGACCAGTTCATGGCCGAGCCCGCGCCCTGCGAGGAGGAGGCCGAGTACGAGGAGAAGGAGCGCTCGGACAAGTCCGCCCGCGAGCAGTCGCGGCAGTTCTTCCAGCAGGTGGACAAGACCCAGGAGTGGGCCGAGAACGACTACTACAAGCTCACCCGTGAGCAGCAGGGTCCCGAGCTGGTCACCATCAGCCCGTTCTGGCGCGACTTCGCGGCGCACCGCGGGCCCGGGCCGTTCCTCTCTCGCCACCTCGCCTGGGCCGCGCGCAGCTTCACCGAGATGATGTTCGCGCTCTCGGTCCTGGACCTGTCCTTCGAGCCGGCGCGGCCCGCGGTCGCGTTCGAGGGCGCGCGGATGACGCTGACGGCCAAGGGACGCACGGTCGCGTTCCACAAGGAGATCAAGCCGGTCGAGCTCTCGGCCGAGCGGGTCCCCGTGCTGGTCAGCCAGAACTACTTCCGCGACGACGACCGGCGCCGGCACGTGGACGGCGAGGAGGTGGACAAGTACGTCACCGGCGAGTTCCTGGTGGGCGTCGTCTACACCTGCCAGGTGGTGCTCACGAACCCGACCTCGACCACCCAGAAGCTGGACCTGCTCCTGCAAATCCCGCGGGGCGCGGTGCCGGTGCGCTCGGGCTTCTACACGCACGGGAAGCACGTCGAGCTGTCCTCGTACGCGACCGAGTCGCTGGAGTACGCGTTCTACTTCCCGTCACCGGGGACCTTCCCCCACTTCCCGGTGCACGTGGCGAAGAACGAGCAGCTGGTCGCCTTCGCGCCGCCCACCCGGCTCGCGGTGGTCACCGAGCCCACGGTGGTGGACAAGGACTCCTGGGCCTACGTCTCGCAGCACGGCGAGGCGGCCGACGTCCTGAAATGGCTGGACCAGCACAACGTGGAGCGCATCGCGCGGGCCGACGAGCGCGGGGAGGTCGGCCTCGAGCAGATCGCCTGGCGGATGGGTGACCGCCGGTTCTACGAGGACTGCCTCTCGCTGCTCGAGCGGCGGCACGTCTTCTGCGCCACGCTCTGGTCGTACGCGGTCCTGCACGGCGACGTCCCGCGCATCCGCGAGTACCTGCTGCACCAGGACGCGTTCCTGGACCAGTGCGGCCTGTGCCTCTCCTCGCCGCTGCTGGACCTCGACCCGGTCGCGCGCGGCCGCTACGAGCACCTGGAGTACTCGCCGCTGGTGAACGCGCGGGCGCAGAAGCTGGGGGCCCAGCGCAAGATCCTCAACGACCGCCTGTCGCAGCAGTGGACCCGGCTGCTCACGGTGCTGCGCTACCGCGCGCGGCTGACCGTCGCCGACCGGCTCGCCGTGGCCTACTACCTGTTCCTCCAGGACCGGACCGCGGAGGCCCTCGCCGCGCTGGACGCGGCCGGCCCGGTGGCCGGAGAGACCGCGCTGCAGCACGACTACCTGAAGGTGTACGCCGCGTTCTTCCGCGAGCAGGCGGAGGAGGCCCGGACCGCCGCCCTCCGGCACCGGGACCACCCGGTGGACCGCTGGCGGAGCCTCTTCCGCAACGCGCTCTCGCAGCTCGACGAGCTCTCCGGCAATGCGCCGCAGGTCGTGGACGAGAAGGACCGGGACCAGCGGCAGGCGCGCCTCGCCTCCAGCGAGCCGGAGTTCGACTTCACCGTCGACAAGCGCACGGTGACGCTCGAGTACCAGAACCTCGCGTCGGTGAAGGTGAACTACTACCGCATGGACATCGAGCTGCTGTTCTCGCGGCAGCCGTTCGTGCAGCAGCAGTCGGGGCAGTTCTCCTTCATCCGCCCGAACCGCACCGACGAGCTCACGCTGCCTCAGGGCCGCAGCCACTCCTTCGAGCTGCCCGCGGAGTTCGCCGGCGCGAACGTGGTGGTCGAGGTGCTCGGCGCGGGCCGGAGGCGCACGCAGACGCACTACTCCAACGAGCTGCGGGTCTCGGTGGTGGAGAACTACGGTCAGGTGCGCGTCGCCCACGCGGCGACTGGCAAGCCGCTCACGAAGACCTACGTGAAGGTCTATGCGCGGATGCAGGGAGGCCAGGTGAAGTTCTACAAGGACGGCTACACCGACCTGCGCGGCGCCTTCGACTACACCTCGCTGAGCACCGACGAGCTGGACCGCGTGGAGCGGTTCTCGCTGCTGGTGCTGAGCGAGGGCCATGGGTCGGTGATCCGCGAGGCGGCCCCGCCGAAGCGGTAGGGACCAAGAAGGTAGCCACCGAAGCTCTGTCCCGGGGTGTGTCTCGGGGCTGTCTCGGGGCCCTCACCCCGGCCCTCTCCCTGGCCGCGTTTCGCGACTCGTCGCGAAGCGCTAGGGAGAGGGAGCACTCCTTGCCCTGCTTGGTCTGCCTTGGGGACTCTCTCCCACTTCTCCTTCCCCGTGGTGAGCTCTCTCTGTCCGTCCCCTCCGCGTTGACGCTCCAGGGGCCGGCCCCTATCCTCCCGCGCCATGCCAAAGACCTCTCTTGCTTCCATCGTCCTGTGCGCCGGCAAGGGCACCCGCATGAAGAGCCGCAAGGCCAAGGTGCTGCACGAGCTGCTGGGCCATCCGCTCGGGAGCTACCCCATCCGTCGGGCTCTCGAGGTGGGCGCCTCCCCAGTCGTGGCGGTGGTCGGGCACCAGGCCGAGGACGTCGAGGCCTCCTTCCGGACCGACCTCGCCGGGGCCCCGCTCACCTTCGCTCTGCAGGCCGAGCAGCTCGGCACTGCCCACGCGGTGCTCTGCGCGCGCGCGGCGCTGAAGAAGTTCAGCGGCGACATCCTCATCCTCTACGGCGACACCCCGCTCCTGACGACCGAGACCCTGAAGGCGCTGGTGAAGGCCAAGCGCGCGGCCAAGGGCCCGGCCTCCATGGTGACGTTCGTCCCCGACGACCCCACCGGCTACGGCCGCATGGTCCGGGACGAGAAGGGCCGCCTTGCACGCATCGTGGAGCACAAGGACTGCACCCCCGAAGAGAGGCAGATCCGCGAGGTGAACGCGGGCATGTACCTCGTGGACTCAGCCTTCCTGTGGAAGTCGCTGGGGCGCGTGGGGACGAAGAACGCCCAGCGCGAGTTCTACCTGACCGACCTGGTGGAGCTAGCCGCGAAGGAGGGCACGCCCGTGGCCGCGGTGATCGCCCCGGCCGAGGAGGTGGGCGGCGTGAACGACCGCGTCGAACTCTCGCGCGCGTGCACCGCCCTGCGCCGCCGCATCGCGGAGCGCCACATGCGCGCCGGGGTGGCCATCGAGGACCCGGCCACGACGTGGATCGACGAGTCGGTGCGCATCGGGCAGGACACCCGGGTGGGGCCAGGGTGCGTGCTCTCCGGCCCAACGGTCATCGGCGAGGACGTCGTGCTCGGCGTGGGCTGCGTGGTCCACGCGTCGGTCGTCGGCAACGGCGCGCAGATCAAGCCCTACTGCTCGCTGGACGAGGCGCGGGTGGGCAAGGAAGCGCTGATCGGCCCGTACGCCCGGCTGCGCCCCGGCACCGACCTCGCAGAGAAGGTCCACGTCGGCAACTTCGTCGAGACCAAGAAGGCGAAGATCGGCAAGGGCTCGAAGGCGAACCACCTCACCTATCTCGGCGACTGCGAGATAGGCGCGGGGGTCAACGTGGGCGCGGGCACCATCACCTGCAACTACGACGGCGTGAACAAGCACAAGACCGTGCTCGGCGACGGGGTGTTCGTGGGCAGCGACAGCCAGTTCGTGGCCCCGATCACGGTCGGCCGCGGGGCTTACATCGCCGCTGGCAGCACGATCACCGAGGACGTCCCCGCGGACGCCCTGGCCATCGCGCGCGGCCGGCAGGTGAACAAGGCCGGCTGGGCCAAGACCAACGCCCCGAAGAAGGGCTGAGCGTCGCGAATGGTTTTCGGTCGCCGAAGCACGCATTGAGTTGCATCACCCGTTGCGGGCCAGGGTCCGCGGGAGTCTCTCATGTGCGGAATCGTCGGTTACGTGGGCCCCAGGGACTGCGTCCCCATCCTGGTGGGCGGGCTGCGCAAGCTCGAGTACCGCGGCTATGACTCCGCGGGCGTCGCGGTGGTGACCGGGAACGAGCTGCGGGTGCTGCGATGCCAGGGCAAGCTCGCGAACCTGGAGGCGCTGGTCGGCAAGGAGCAGCTCGCGGGGACGCCGGGCATCGGCCACACCCGCTGGGCGACCCACGGCCGACCCTCGGACGAGAACGCGCACCCGCACTTCCACAAGGGCGTCGCGGTGGTGCACAACGGCATCATCGAGAACCACCTGGCGCTGAAGGAGGCGCTCCGCGCGCAGGGCCACGTCTTCGCGAGCCAGACCGACACCGAGATCTTCGCGCACCTCATCAGCGACGAAGTGGAGGCGGGCCGAAAGCTCGCGGACGCCGTCCGCTCGGCCATCGCCCGGGTGAAGGGGACCTACGCGCTCGCCGTGCTCAGCCAGTCGGAGCCGGGGACGCTGGTGGCGGTGAAGAACGCGAGCCCCCTGGTGCTGGGCCTGGGCAAGGGCGAGAACTTCATCGCCTCCGACGTGCCCGCGCTGCTCGAGCACACCCGCGACGTCATCTTCCTGGAGGAGGGCGACTTCGCCGTGCTCACCGCCGCCGGCGTGGAGCTGACCGACGTGAAGGGCCAGCCGGTGAGGCGCACCTCGCGGCGGGTGGAGTGGACTCCGCTGATGGCGGAGAAGGGCGGCCACAAGCACTTCATGCACAAGGAGATCCACGAGCAGCCGCGCGCGGTGGCCGACACGGTCCGCGCCCGCGCCTCGGTGGAGGAGGGCGACGTCTACCTCGACGGCGTGAAGCCCGAGGTGCTGCAGCGGGTGCGCAAGGCCATCGTCCTCGCGTGCGGGACGAGCTACCACGCGGGGCTCGTGGGCCGGCAGATGATCGAGACGTTCGCCCGGCTGGGCTGCGAGACGGACCTGGCGAGCGAGTTCCGCTACCGCGACGCGCTGGTCGACGGCGAGACGCTGGCCATCGCCATCAGCCAGTCCGGGGAGACGGCGGACACGCTGGCGGCGCTGCGCGAGGCCAAGAGCCGGGGCTGCCCGACCATCGCGGTGTGCAACGTGGTCGGCTCGGCCATCGCCCGCGAGGCGGACGCGGCCATCTACACGCACGCTGGCCCGGAGATCGGCGTGGCGTCGACCAAGTGCTTCACCACCCAGCTGGCGGCGCTCTACATGCTCGCGGTGAAGCTCGCGCGGGTGCGCGGCACGATGACCGCCACGCAGGCCCGCGAGCACCTGGCGAACCTGCGCGAGACCCCGAAGCTGCTCGAGGAGGCGCTGCACTGCGAGGAGTCGGTGAAGTCGCTCGCCCGGGTCTGGCAGGGCACGCGCGACTGCCTCTTCTTGGGACGCGGTCCTCAGTACCCGGTGGCGCTGGAGGGCGCGCTCAAGCTCAAGGAGATCAGCTACGTGCACGCCGAGGGCTACCCCGCCGGCGAGATGAAGCACGGCCCCATCGCGCTCATCGACCCGTCGCTCCCGGTGGTGGTCATCGCCACGCGCGGGCCGGGCTACGAGAAGATGATCGGCAACATCGAGGAGGTCCGCGCGCGCGGGGGCCGCGTGGTCGCAGTGTGCACCGAGGGCGACCAGGACCTGGCCGGCCTCGCGGACCACGTGGTGGCCATCCCCGCCGCGGAGCCGCTGCTGGCGCCGCTGCTCGCGGTGATCCCGCTGCAGCTGTTCGCCTACCACGTGGCCGACCTGCGCGGGACGGACGTGGACCAGCCCCGCAACCTCGCGAAGAGCGTCACCGTCGAGTAGCGATGCTGCGCCTGTTCGTCGCGGTCGAACTCCCGCCCCAGGCCCTGGCCGCGTGCGAAGCGGTGACGCGGGCGCTGCGGGCCCGGCTCGGCGCCCGGGCGTCGGACGTGCGGTTTCCCCACGCCGAGGGGCTGCACTTCACGCTGCAGTTCCTCGGCGCAGTGGAGGAGGAGCGCGTCCCTGAGCTCGAGGCGGGACTCGTGCGCGCCACCTTTGGCTTGGCGCCGTTTTTGCTCGGGCTGGGCGGGCTCCAGGCCTTTCCGGAGCCTCGGCGACCGCGGGTGATCTACCTGGGGACGACCACGGGAGGACACCAGCTCGCTTCGCTCGCCTCGGCGGTCGGGCGCGAGCTGTCGGGCCTGGGGTTCGCGCCGGACCCGCGCGGCTTCACGCCCCATGTCACTCTGGCGCGCGTGCAGGCCCCGCAGGCCGGGCGGGTGCTCGCGGGCGCGCTGGGGCAACAGGTGGAGGAGCTGGCCCGCTTCGAGGTGACGGAGCTGGCCCTGATGAATTCGGTGCAGGGCGCCGGGGGCAGCCGGTACGCAGCGCTGGCGCGGACGAGGCTCGCCGGGTGATGTGCACGGGTGGACGTGGACTGGGTGGACTGGGTCGACGGGATCGTCAGCAGGTTCTTTGGATCGCTTTGAGCCTGGGCGGCTACTGTCTGGTCGCTGGTCCACTTCGGGAGCCCACTTGAAAGCCCTGCTCGCCCTCGCGCTCGCCCTCTTCGCTCTTGGTTGCTCTGACTCCGCCAGCGGCCGCTGCACCGGCACCCTCCGCGGCCAGCCTCTTGACGCCGAGATCGACCCAGAGAGCGAGACGCGGACGGTCCAGCGCCAGGACTGCTGGTCGCAGAACAAGCTGCGCTGGGACCTGTCGTACGGCAAGGGCGCGTTCTCGGTCGTGGCCCTGAGCCCGAAGCCCTCGACGCTGCTCGACGAGGTTCGCACCTACCTGCCCGACGGCGGCTGGTTCGAGGAGTGGCGCCTGCGCAACCCGCTGGCCGTGACCACCGCTGGGACCTTTGTCGTCGCCAAGTCGGCGCTCTTCGACCGCACCGTGAAGGGCCAGTTCTCGGTCACCCTCGACGACGGCTCCAACCTCCAGTGCACCTATGACCTGCCGCGTGGCAGCGACGAGGGGATGGACATCGACTGCCCCGACGAGCACCACGACGACGACGACTGGGACTGAGCCCGCTTCACTCGTCCAGGTGCTCGAGGCGCTCGAGCAGGTCCAGGTTCTCGAGCAGGTCGAGGTCCTTGAACATCTGCTCGTCTTCCATGGCCTGCACCGACTTCGCCGCAGGCCCGGCGTCCACTCCGAACCCCGCGTCGGGCGTGCCCTTCCCGGGGGTCGAGGTCAGCAGCACCGCGGCGATCAGCGAGCCGAACATGGCCCCTGATTAGCCCGGCTGCCCCGCCCCCGCAACCCGCCACCGGGCATGACGCACTGCGGCGAGCCTGCTATGGATTCCCCACCGAGCGGAGAGGGAATCCCATGGCCTACTCGCTGAAGCGCGACATCGACGCCCTCTCCACTGCGGTCTTCGACCTGTGCATCGTGGGTGGGGGCATCACCGGCGCGTGCGTCGCCCATGACGCGGCAGCGCGCGGCCTGAAAGTCGCGCTCCTCGAGCGGGGCGACTTCGCGGAGGGCACCTCCAGCGCCTCCACCAAGCTCATCCACGGCGGCACCCGCTACCTCGAGCAGTACGAGTTCGGGCTGGTGCGCGAGGCGCTGCGCGAGCGCCGGCTGCTGCTGCACCTGGCGCCGCACCTCACCCGCCCCATCCCCTTCATGATCCCGCTCTACAAGGGCGGGCCGGTCTCCCCCGCCCTCATCCGCGCCGGGATGGTGGCCTACGACGCGCTCTCCTTCGACAAGAACCAGGGCGCCCGCCCCGACAAGCGCTTCCCCTGGCACCGCTTCGTCGGCGCCCGCGAGGCGCTGGAGCTGGAGCCGGAGTTGGAGGGCAAGAACCTGCTCGGCGCGTCGGTCTACTACGACGGCCAGGCCCCCAACCCCATGCGGCTCGCCCTGGAGTTCTTGCGCGCCGCCGCGGCCAACGGCGCCCGGGTCTGCAACTACGTCCCCGTCACCGCGGTGGTCGTGGACCAGGGCCGCGTCACCGGCGTCGAGGCCTTCGACCGCCTCACCGGCAAGCCCTTCCGGGTCACCGCCGCGGTCACCGTGAACTGCGGGGGCATCTGGGCCACCGAGATCATGAAGATGCTGGGGCTGCCCCTCCCGGTCCAGCTGCGGCCGTCCAAGGGCATCCACGTCGTCACCCGCCCCATCAGCCGCACCCACGCGGTGGTCAGCCTCTCGCCGTCGGGGCGACGGGTGATGGTCATCCCCTGGCACGGCCGGAGCCTCATCGGCACCACCGACGACTTCTACCAGGGCGACATCGACCGCATCCGCGCCACCTCGGCGGAGATCCAGACGCTGCTCGACGAGATCAACGCGTTCATCCCCTCTGCGCGGCTCACCCCGGACGACGTGGAGGCGGCCTACGCCGGAGCGCGCCCGCTGGTCCACACCCCCGGCAAGTCCGCCTCGGACCTCTCGCGCAAGTACCAGATCCTCGACCACGGCAAGGTCTCGGACCGCCCCGGCCTGCTCTCGGTGCTGGGCGGCAAGCTCACCACCAGCCGCAGCATGGCCGAGGTGGTGGTGGACCGCGTCCTCCGGCTGCTCGGGCGCAGCGCCCCCTGCACCACCGCGCACCTGCCCGTGGGCGGCGGCGACATCGGCGTGGTCGGGGAGTACCTCGAGCGCCAGAAGCCCCACGCCCAGGGCCTGGTGGACGACGCCTGCCTCGCCCAGCTCGTCCAGGACTACGGCTCGGGCCACGTGGACGTGCTGGACTACGTCCGCCGGGAGCCCCGGCTGGGCCAGCGCATCGCGTCCGACCGGCCGTTCGTGCTCGCGCAGATCCACTACGCCGTGGAGCACGAGCTGGCCACCTGCGTGGCCGACGTGGCGCTGCGGCGGACCGACGTGGGCAACCTGGGCGACAAGGACCTGGCCATCGGCCGGACGGTCGCCCGGGAGCTCGCGACGCTGCTCAGGCTGCCCGAGGCCGAACTCGAGCGGCAGCTCGACGCGTACCGGGACCTGCTCCAGGTGGACCGCGTCGGCCCCACGCCGGCGCGGTGAGCGCGCGGGGCCTTGCCTGCCACCCCCCCTTCCTCGGATGATCCCGGCCCCTGCTCGCACCCGGAAGGCCACGTGTCCCGACTGTCCGCGCCCCTCGCCTGCCTCCTCGTCCTCTCCCTCGCCACGCCCGGCCGCGCCGCCACGCCGCCCGAGGACCTGCCTCCCGAGCTCCCCGAGCCCAAGCCCCGGCTGGACGACCCCTTCGTCGCCGAGCTGGAGGTGCACAAGGCCGACGCCCTGGCCCGCGCCCGCTCGGTGGAGGCGATGCTGCCGCTGCTGCGCGCCTTCGCGCTGCGTGACCGGCTCTCGACGCTGGCCCCGCTGGCCCGCCTCTACGGCCAGTTCGCCGACTGGGGCGCGGTCCCCGCCGAGGTCCGCTCGCTCGCCCGCCACCTGCTGCTCCAGGTCCAGCGCAGCCGCGGCCGGCTCCCCGCGGCCCAGGACCAGCTCCAGCGCCTGGGGTTCGTGACCCGCGGCTGGCTCGCCGGCCCGTTCGACAACGAGGGCAAGTCCGGCTGCGACACCGCCTGGGCGCCCGAGCAGGGCGTGGACCTCGCGGCCCGCTTCCCGGGGAAGGTCCGCGAGACCTCCTGGCGGCGGCTTCCCGACGCCTCGCGCGACGGCTTCGTGGACCTGGGCGCGCTGCTCACCCCCGACGACGAAGCGGTGTCCTACGTCCTCAGCGTGGTGGAGGTCCCCGCGGACACGAAGGCGGTGCTGCGGCTGGGCGTCGCCGGCGCCTCGCGGCTGTTCGTGAACGGCACCCGGGTCTTCGCCGACGACACCTACCGTCCCGCGCGCTTCGACGCCGCCCAGGTCGGCGTGACCCTGAAGAAGGGCGCGAACCGGCTGCTGTTGAAGGTGTGCCACGAGCGCGGGCCGCACGGCTTCTACCTGCGGGTCTCCGGGACGAGCGGCGACGCCCTCCCCGGCGCGGTGATCGGCGCCCCGGACCCGCTGCCGGCCCAGCCGAGGGGAGCGGTCGCCTTCGAGGCGCTGCCCGCGCCAGTGACCGCGTTCCGCAAGAAGGCCGAGGCTTCAAAAGGCGACGCCAAGGCGGCCCTGGAGTACGCGGAAATGCTGATCCACCGCCCGCTCTTCGACCCCAAGGAGCACCGGGAGGCGGCGGAGGCTGCCCGCGCCGCGCAGCTCGCCCCCAAGGACCCGGGAGCCCAGCTGCTCGCCGCCGCCGCCGCCCACGACCCCAACGAGAGGCGGCGCTTCCTCGATGCGGCGCTCGCGGCCCAGCCGCACCACCCCGCGGCGGCGCACGGGCTCGCCCGCTGGCTCCTGGGGCACGACCACGGCCGCCGGGCCCTGGAGCTGCTGGAAGCCGCGGCGCAGCGCCACCCCGCGCACTACCCGCTGGCGCTGCTGCAGGCGCGCGCGTACGAGGACCTGGGCCTCTTCCAGAGGGCGGCCGACCTGGTGCAGCGCACCGCGCGGGAGTGGCCGGACCGGGCCGAAGTGCAGCGCGAGGCGGCGCGCCTCGCCCGCCGCCAGGAGCGGGTGCGCGACTCGGTGGCGCTGCTGCGGGTGGCGATCGCCCTGCGCCACGACGACCTCGAGTCCCGCCGCATGCTCATCGCCGCGCTGGCGGACCTGGGGGACGTCGAGGGCGCGCTCAAGGAGCAGCGCGAGGTGAACGCCCTGGACCCGTGGGACGTTCGCGGCTGGCTGCGGCTGGGGGAGTTTGCGGGGGTCAACGGCCGCTCCGACGAGGCGCGCGCGGCCTTCGCCCGCGCGGCGGAGCTCGCGCCCGAGGAGGCGGAGGTGTTCGAGCGCCAGGGGCACGCGCTCGCGCGCCTGGGCGACACCGCGGGCGCGCTGGCCGCGCTCTCCCGCTCGCTCGAGCTCAAGCCCCAGAACCCGCAGGTGAAGGAGGCGCTGAAGACCCTGCGGCGGGAGGGCCGCGGCTTCGGCGAGGAGTTCGCGTACGACGCGGCGCGGCTCATCGCCGAGACCCCGCCCACCCCCGGGGAGGACGCGGTGGTGCTGGGCGAGCTGGTGGCGGTGAAGGTGCACCCCAGCGGGCTCGCCTCGCGCTTCGAGCAGCACGTCATCCGGGTGCAGACCGCGCGCGGGGTGGAGGCCCAGCGCAACCTCTGGGTCACCGTCTCTCCCGACCGCCAGGACCTGAAGATCGTGCGGGCCCGCGTGATCCGCCCGGACGGCTCGGTGATGGAGTCGCACACCGAGTCGGAGCGCTCGCTCTCGGACGGCGCCTCGAAGCTGTACTACGACGCCCGGGCCCGGGCGATCGGCTTCCCCAACCTCGCTCCGGGCGACGTCATCGAGCTGGCCTGGCGGCTGGACGACACCGCCAACGAGAACCTGCTCTCCGACTACTTCGGCGACGTGCAGGACGTGCAGGGTGAAGTGCCCAAGGCGCGCTTCGAGTACGTGGTCTCGGCGCCCCCGGGCCGGCCGCTGTACGTGAACGCGCCGCGGGTGGAGCTCACGCGCAGCGAGGCCGCGCAGCCGGACGGGACCCGGCTGTACCGGTGGTCGGGTCGGGGCATCGCCAAGCTGGTGCCCGAGCCGGGGATGCCGGGCCGGTCGGAGGTGGCGGCGACGCTGCACGTCTCCACCTACGCCGACTGGGACGCGGTGGGGCGCTACTACTGGGGCCTGGTCCGCGACGAGCTGACCCCCACCGACGACATCCGCGCCGCGCTCAAGGAGATCCTCGCGGGGGTCCCCAAGGGCGACCCGGCGGCAGTGGTGCGCGCGGTGTACGGCTTCGTGGTGGGCAAGACCCGCTACGTGGGGCTGGAGTTCGGCATCCACGGCTTCAAGCCCTACAAGGTCGACAAGGTGCTGGCCCGGCGCTTCGGGGACTGCAAGGACAAGGCGTCGCTGATGCACGCGCTGCTCGCCGCCGCGGGGGTGGAGTCGCGGCTGGTGCTGGTGCGGACGCGGCGGCTGGGGGCCATCGACCCCACGCCGGCGTCGCTGGCGGTGTTCGACCACGCCATCCTCTACGTCCCCGGGCAGGACCTGTGGCTCGACGGCACCGCGGAGCTGCACGGCTCCAGGGAGCTGCCGGTCGAGGACCAGGGCGCGACGGTCCTGGTGATCGAGCCGCAGGGGGGCAGCCGGCTCTCGCGCACGCCGGAGGGTCGCTCGGCCGCGAACCTCACCCGCGCCAGCTACGACATCGCCCTGGCCGCCGACGGCTCGGCCGCGCTCGTGGGCGAGGCCACGGTCTCCGGACTGGGAGCGCCGGCCTACCGCCGCTCGTTCCAGCAGGAGGACGGGCGCAAGGAGAGCTACGAGCAGGGCTGGGCGCGCGCGTTCCCGGGCATCAAGGTGCGCGAGCTCACGCTGAGCGACCTGGGCGCCCTGGAGCAGGACGTGACGCTGCGCTTCTCGATGGACGCGCCGTCCTGGGCGCAGCGCGAGGGCGCGGGGCTGGCCTTCACCCCGTTCGGCCAGGGCGCGAGCTACGTCGAGTCGTACGCGCCGCTCTCCGCGCGGGCCTTCGACCTGGTGCTGGGCTTCCCGTGGACCAACCGCTTCGAGTACCGGGTGACGCTGCCCGAGGGGCAACAGGCCACGGACCTGCCGAAGGCGGTCGACGTGCAGACCGCGTTCGGCGGCGTCAAGCTGGCCTACTCGGTCGAGGGCCGGGTGCTCACGGCGCGCGGCGAGATCCACCTCGACGTGCCGCGGGTGAAGGCCGCCGAGTACCCCGCCTTCCGCAGCTTCCTGGGCCAGCTGGACCAGGCGCTGGGCCGGCGGGTACGGGTGGTGCCGGCGAAGTAGCTCGCTACGGACGCCGCGCTCCCATCCGGGCGCGGATGGCGCAGAGCCACGGTGCGAGCGCCGGGTCGCGGACCACGGCCTCGGCGCTGTCCAGGAACTCGTGCATCCCCGCGGCGCCGGCCTCGTGGTAGGCGAGCGCCTGCAGCGCCATGTCCAGCCGGTCGAGCTGGCGCACGAAGCGGGCCTCGCGGTCCTCCTGGCGCTCGTAGCCCTCCCAGAGACGGGCGAGGGCGGGGTCGCCGAGGGCGGCGGAGAGAGCCTGCACGGCAGCCAGCTCGCGGGCGGACTTGTCCTCGGGCGCGACCCCGTCGGCGGGGGTGAGGTCGCCCACCCGCACCTCGGCGAGGTCGTGCACGGCGGCGTAGGCGAGCGCGCGGCCCCGGTCGAGCTCGGGAGGCGCGAGGACCAGCACCAGCCAGGAGACTCCCCAGGAGTGGGAGGCCACGGCTTCCGGGGTCGGCACCCCGCGGCGGACCCAGCCGGTGCGCGGGAGCGACTTGAGCTTCAGGGCTTCGAGCAGCGTATCGAGGCGGTCCATGCGCGGCCCAACCTACCCGAGACGCGCGGACCTTGCCCTGCCTCCCGGGCCGGGCTACAGCCTGCCGCCCGCCATGCGCCTCACCCCGCTGCTCCTCGCCCGCGCCCGCCGGCTCGCCGACCCGCTGGTGCCGCTGTGCCTCGCGGCGCTCTTCTTCAAGTCCGAGGCGGTGGTCTCGATGCTGGCCTCGGTGGGCGTGACCGGGCTCTCCTGGTCGCTCGTCCACACCTGGGGCCCCCGGCTGTCGGTGCACCTCGCGCTCTGCGCCCTCTTCGTGGTCCCGTGGCTCCTGGCCCCCGGCCGCTGGCGGGCGTGGCCGCTCCTGGGCGCTCACGCGGGGCTCTCGCTGCTGCTGCTCGCGGACGTCCTCTACTACCGCGCGTGCGGCTCGCTGCTGGGGCCCCACGCGCTGCTCGCCGCCGGGGCGCTGGCCGACGTCCCCCACGCGGCGCTGTCGCTCGTGCGGCCCCAGGACCTGGTCTTCGTCGCGGACCTGCCCGTGCTCTGGGCAGTCGCCCGGTTGTCGAGGAACCTGCGCCGCGGCCTCGGCCCCGCGCCGGTCGCGGCGCTGCTCGGCGTGGCGCTGGCCGCGGGGCACGTCTACTGGTGGCACCACCGGGTGGACGTGCAGCAGCGACGCCCCGGCGACTACCTGTTCGCCAAGACCTTCGCGCCGTACGAGCGAGTGGCCAAGCAGTCGCCGCTGGGGCTGCACGCCTTCGACCTGCACCACTTCCTGGTGGAGAGCCGCCGGCTGGAGCTGACCGGGGAGCAGGCTGCGGCCATCGAGGGCTGGTTCGACGGAAACCAGGAGCAAGCCGAGCCGCACCCGCTGGAGGGATCCCTCGCTGGGCGCAACGTGCTGATCGTCCAGGTGGAGTCGCTGGAGCGGTTCGTGGTCGGGCGGTCCATCGACGGGCAGGAGATCTGCCCGCGGCTCAACGCGCTGGTGAAGGCGGGGCTGTTCTTCTCGAACGTCCACGAGCAGGTGAACGGCGGCACCTCCTCGGACGCGGACCTGATGGTGAACACCTCCGTGCTGCCGGTGCGCGACGGGGCGACGTTCCTGCGCTTCCCCGACGCCCACTTCCCGGCCTCGCTGCCGAGGCTGCTCTCGACCCGGGGGTACTCGACCCTCGCCGCGCACCCCGAACGCGGAGGGCTGTGGAACTGGCGGCTGGGGCTGCAGCACGTGGGCTACGAGCGGCTGCGGGACGAGTCCACCTGGGTGATGGACGAGCGCATCGGCGTCGGACTGAGCGACGCCTCCTACGTCCGCCAGCTGCTGCCGGTGCTCACCGCGCTGCCCGAGCCCTTCCTGGCCTTCACGGTGACGCTCTCCAGCCACGGGCCGTTCGACCTGCCGGACCGGCTGCGGACGCTGCGCCTCCCAGCGGAGCTGGAGCGCACGCGCCTGGGCGGCTACTTCCAGAGCATCGCGTACGTCGACCGGCAGCTGGGCGTGCTGCTCGACGGGCTGGCGGCGGCGGGGAGGCTCGAGCGCACGGTGGTGGTGGTGCTGGGCGACCACGCGGGCCCGAACAAGTACTACCGGGCCGAGCTGGCGGAGGTTCGGGAGCCCTCCTGGTGGAGGGACGAGGCGCAGCGCGTGCCGCTGGTCATCTGGGCGAAGGGGCTGCCGACCCGGGAGATCGACACGGTCGGTGGGCAGGTGGACGTGCTGCCCACGCTGCTGCCGCTGCTGGGCGTCCCCCGAGAGGCCTATGCCCGCTCGGTGATGGGCCGCGACCTGCTGACCACCCGGCGCGCCTGGGTCGCCACCCCGCGCGGCGTGATCGGCGACCCGGCGTGGAGCGCGCACGGCCAGGCGTCGCTGGAGGTCGCCGACCAGATCCTGCGCAGCGACTACTTCCGCCGCCGCGCTACCCGCTGACTGCGCTTCAGGCCGCGCAGATGCGGAAGATCTCGTGGAGGACGGCGACCGCCTTCTCCATGTCCGCCACCGCCACGCACTCGCGGGTGGTGTGCTCGTGCTGCGCGCCGATGCCCACCACCGCCATCTCGATGCCGTGGTTGTTGTAGATGGAGGCGTCGGTGAAGCCGGTGATGTAGACCGCGCGAGCCTCGACGCCGACGGTGCGCAGCGCGCGCTTGGCCACCTGCACGGCCTCCGCGTCCTCGGCGATCCGCACCGCCCGGCAGAGGTTGTTGCAGGTCAGCTCGATCTTCGCGCCGGCGCGCTCCACCTGCTCGCGCAGGATCTGCACCATCTCGTCCGCGAGGCGCTGGGCCTTGTCGTGGTCCATGCTGCGGCACTCGGCGAGGAAGGTGCACGACTCGGGGACGCCGTTGCGGATGAGGCCGCCCTGGATGACCCCGACGTTGGCGGTGGTCTCGTGGTCGAGGCGCCCCAGGCGCAGCGCGGCGATGGCCCGGGCCGCGGCCTGGATGGCGTTGATGCCCTTCTCCGGCTCCATGCCTGCGTGCGCCGCGCGGCCCAGCACCTTCACGTCGAGGGCGAAGTAGCTGGGGCCGCCGATGACGATGGTGTCCAGGGTGTCGTTGTCCATGAGGAAGCCGCGCTTGGCGGTGAGGCGGGAGAAGTCGAGGTTCTTCACCCCCTGGAGCCCGGTCTCCTCCTGGCGGCTGACGGCGAACTCCACCGGAGGACGGACGGTGGCGGTGCGCAGGGCCTCCAGCACCTCGGCGATGCCGGCCTTGTCGTCGGCGCCGAGGATGGTGTCGCCGGACGAGCGGACCACGCCGTCGACCAGCTGCGGGCGGATGCCGACCCCGGGCTTCACCGTGTCCGCGTGGCAGGAGAGGAGGATGGGGGCCTTGCCGCTGCAGCCCAGGGCAGGGAAGCGGGCAATCAGATTGCCGTAGGCGTCGAGCGCGGCCTCGCCACCGGCCTCGGGGATGGCGCGCAGCAGGTACTGCATCATCCGCGCCTCGTTGCCGGACTCGGAGTCGATGCCGACCATCTCCATGAACTGCTTCACCATGCGCTCGGACATTGGGCTTCCTCGGGGGTGAGGGGGACGGGCCAGGGTGGTCCAACGCCGGGAGCGATGCAACCCGGGCACACGAACGAACGACGACAGCCGGAGACCGAGGTCCCCGGCTGCCGGATGCCGCTGCTGCGACGGGCTACTTGTGGTCGCGGGTGCCGCAGCTGCTGACGTTGGCCGCGGTGGGGCAGGACGAGGTGCCGCCGCGCACGCAGCCCTGCTTCTTGCAGAACTTGTCGCCGTCGGACTCGCTGCCCGAGTAGCAGCAGTACTGGCGGCCCTTGCAGGAGCCGGTGCTCTCGGACTTGCAGATGATCGCCCCGTCGGCGAACGCCAGGCCGGAGAACGCCATGCAGCAGACCATCGTCAGCGCGGTCAGGACCTTCTTCATCGTCGACCCCCTTGGGATCCGGGTTGGTGCAGCGGTTGGACTCGGTTGGACAGCGCGCAGAGCGTAACGAGCGGTGGTCGCGCGGCACAAGCCCTCGGCCGGTTTTTCGGAGCCCTCGCACTCCGGTGCTACCCTCGACGCAAACGGGCAGTGTGGAGGGGTCGATGCGCACTCTGAGCTTGGTTGCCGCGGGGCTGGGGGGTCTGGGAGCGATCGCGCTGGTGGCGCTGGCGGCGAGCCGGCCC
>CAZAIE010000023.1:0-18474 GCA_964485035.1 uncultured Myxococcaceae bacterium
GGCGGACATGCTGCCGCTGCTGCGCGAGTGCGGGTTCTCGGGCGACTACCTCGGGCTGGACTACTCGCTGGACAAGGCCTGCTTCGCGCGCCGCGAGCGGGGCGGGCCCGGCGCCGACTTCCTCGCCGGGGACGTCGAGCACCTCCCGTTCCGCGACCACAGCATCCCCACCGTGCTGTGCCGGGACCTGTTGCACCACGTCCCGCGCCGCGCCCCCGCGCTCGCTGAGCTGCTCCGGGTGGCGGGCGAACGGCTCCTCGTCATCGAGCCGAACCCGCTGGCCCCGCTGATCGGCGGGCTGGCGCTGCTGCGGGCGGCGGAGCGGGGGATCCTGCAGTCGACTCCCTGGGGCATGGACGCGCTCCTGAAGCAGACTGCGGCTGGATGGCGGGTGACCCGGCTCTGGGCCGAACCCCAGAGCGTCACCAGGGCGCTGCTGCACCACCACTTCGGCTGGCCCTCGCTGGGCCGCTACGCCGCAGTCCAGAGGGCCCTCGCGCTGGTCGAGGCTGCGTCGCGGGCCCTGCCCGACCTCGTCTGGAACTACCAGCTCTTCGTGCTCGAGCGCGCCTGACCGCGGCTTGCTCCGCCCAGGCCGGTCCCCGACAATCCGTCGCGATGGATCCTGCGCCCTGGCCCCCGCCGCCTCCCTCCGAGGCCTTCACCTGTCCCCGATGCGGCGCCCCGGCCACGCCACGGCCCGAGAGCCAGGCCTGTCCTTGTGGGCAGCGCTTCCTGCTGGTCGCGGGGCCCTTCGCGGACCGTGCGCTCTCGCCGCCCGAGCCGGACCCCGCCGCGGAGTCGGTCACGGTGCGCTCCAGCGGCTCGGTGCTCCGCCGGTTCGGCAGGCTCACTCCCACCGGTCTCGAGACGGGCGGCCTCGACCCCCTCTTCGGGCGCATCCCTTTCGCCACGTCGCTGCTCGCATATCGGGGCATCTACTCGCTGGCGTTCTGGCAGCGGCTCCCTCGCGGAGCGGCGGCCGTCTGGCTCTTGGGGACCCTGCCCCTGACGCTGCTCTCGCTCTGGGCCTCGGTCGAGTTGCCGCCGCTCCTGGTGCTGGGGGTGCCGATGTCCCTGCTGCTCGCCTCCTCCTTCTGGAGCATCTTCGTGGTCCGGGCCCGCTACGTGCGGGTGGTGGGGGCCAACCAGACGCACGTCGTCCGCTGCGACCAGCCGCTTCGCGCGGGGCCGAGCTTTCGACGGGAGCTGCTCCGGCGATGTGGGCAGGTGCCCGACCTGCCGGCCTGAGAGCGCTATCGCCTTGGATTTCGGGCAGGTTCCTCTTGCTGCCCGGACAGGCCCCGCGTAGCATTCCGCCGTTCGAATGTGCCGTGAATCACGCGGCCCTTCGCCCGTCAAAGCCCGTGGAGCTACTCAAGACACAGCCCGATGACCTGACACTCGTGCGCCGGTGTCAGGAGGGCGATCAGGGCGCGTTCCGCACGCTGGTCGAGCGCTATCAGAAGAAAGCGTTCGCCCAGGCGCTCGGGATGGTGAAGGACAAGGACGAGGCGATGGACGTCGCCCAGGAGGCGTTCGTCAAGGTCTACAAGTACCTGGACCACTTCAAGGGCGACTCCAGCTTCTACACCTGGCTGTACCGCATCGTCGCCAACCTGTGCGTGGACCGGATGCGCCGCAAGGCGAACGCGCAGTCGTCGGACTCGGTGGAGTTCGACGAGAAGATGGACCAGGAGGAGATGGCGACCAGCGGCATCCTCTCGACCCGTCTGGGTTCGAACCCCCAGAAGGCGGCGCTGAGGACGGAGCTGGCCAAGAAGATCGACGAGGCGCTCGAGCAGATCCCCGAGAAGCACCGCGAGATCCTGCTGATGCGCGAGCTGGAGGGGATGAGCTACGAGGACCTGTCGCGGGTGCTGAAGATTCCCAAGGGCACGGTGATGAGCCGGCTCTTCCACGCCCGCGCGAAGATGCAGCAACTGCTGACGGAGTACCTGGGGCAGGACCAGAAGGTCGAGGGATTGGGCGAGGAATGATGGTCATGGAGAGCGCCTGCAAGAGCTTCCAGCTGCTCCTCTCCGCCTACGCCGACGGCGAGGTCGACGCGCGCGAGCGCGCCCAGGTGGAGCTGCACCTGTCGGCGTGCCCGGACTGCAAGGCCCGCCTCGAGGACCTCAAGGCCCTCTCGCAGGTCATCCCCGAGCACTTCCTGGCGAAGGCCGAGGAGGTGGACTTCTCGGGCTTCGCCGACGCGGTGATGCGCAAGGTCACCCCGGAGAAGCCGGGGTTCTGGGAGCGGCTGCGCATCGCGTGGTCGGAGGTCCTCACCTACCACCGGACCGCGGTGATCTCCTCGGCGGTGACCGCCGTGCTGACCCTGGCGGTGGCGGTCCCCCTGGTCTACCGGTTTGCCACGGCACAGCAGGCGGTCCCCCAGGCGGTGTTGCAGGAACTGCAGCTCGACGACCCGCGGATCCGCCCGGTGGTCATGCAGATGGACAACGGCAAGACGCTGATCATGCTGGTGCAGCAGCCCGATGGAGAGGCTTCGCCTGCCCCGGATCTGACTCCTGAACCCCCGAAGGGAGGCGACCTGTGAGGTCCCTGGCGCACACCCCGTCCCACCTCCGCGCGCTGGCCTGTCTGGCCACGCTGGCTGCTGCCTCCCTCGTCGGCCAAGAAGCCCTCGCCCAGCCCAAGACGCCCGTCCAGGTGCTCGTGGCCCAGGCGTCCGCCAAAGAAGGGGCCATCGCCCCCGAGCTGAAGGGCATGGCTGCCGACCTGCAGAAGAACGGGATGGGTCACCTCAAGAGCTTCAAGCTGGTGAACCAGGCATCGCTCCAGCTCGGCATCGGCGAGTCCAGCGTGGTCAAGCTGCCCAACGGCTCGGTGACCGTGACCCTCTCCAAGCTCGAGGCCGGGGCTGCGCTGGTGAAGGTGGCCGTGCAGAAGATGTCGCCGGCGCCCGAGTTCAAGATGATGCCCGGCAGCGAGTTCTACGTCGGGGCCGGCCCCAGTGGCCCCGACATGATCTTCCTGGCCGTGAAGCGCTGACCCGCCGGAAAGTTGCCTTCGGATCCCCCTCCCCTATCCTCGGGACATGCTCCCGAGGCTCCCTGCCCTGCTGCTGGCCGCCCTCGCGGTCGCAGGCCTGCCCGGGACCTCGGCCGCCTCCGTCGACGGCGTGGTGACGCTGGAAGCGGGGCCCGAGCTCTTCGCCGACGAGGGCTTCGCGAACCTCGCTCCCGCCCTGGCGCTCGACGCGGGCTTCCTGCAGCTCGAGCTCGCCGCGCCCTTCCGCATCCGCCTCAACCGTACCCTCTCCAGCGAGCGCGGCTTCTTCCGGCGTGAGGACTGGGACGCGCTCTCCGACGCGGGCCGGGCGCTGCGCACCCTGGACGTCTCCCTGGGAGAGCGGACCTTCGTCGGACACCTCGGGGCCATCGCCCACGCCACGCTCGGGCACGGGACCCTGGTCTGCGACTTCGGCACCGCGCTCGACCCGGACTCGCAGCCGCTGGGGCTCTCCGCGCGCCTCTCCGTGGGGCCGGTCGCCGTGGAGGCCGTGGGCGGCAACATCCTCGGGCTGGACGTGACCGCGCTCGCGGCGACCCTGGAGCCGCTCTCGCTCTGGGGAGCCCCCAACGACCGGATGCACCTGGGGCTCCAGGCCGCGGTGGACTGGGACGCCCGGGCGCTCAGCGCCGAGCGCGTGGGCCTCTTCGGCGCCTCCCTGGACGGGCTGGTCGTGCGGAATGCGACGGTGAAGCTGGCCCCGTACGTGGACTTCAACACCACCGCGCGGGGCGGCCACGGCCTGCACGCCGGACTGCTCGCCGACTTCGCCTTCTCGGGGGTCGAGCTCTCGCTGCGCGGCGAGTACCGCCACACCCGCGCCCCCTACCAGCCCGAGTACTTCGACCTCGGCTACCCGCTGGAGCGCCAGAGCGCCCTGCTCGAAGCTGGAGCCCTGGAGCTGGGCCCCGTCGCCAAGGCCGACGTCCCCTGGGGGACCAACGACACCTGGCGCGCCGAGCTGCGCACCCGCATCGGCCCGGTCTCCTTCGCGGGCAACCTCGGCTCCCGCGGCCGCGACCCGTACTCCGGCGAGCTAGTCCACGACGCCTCGGCGGTCACGGAGGTGCAGGTGAAGGGTCTGACCGTGAGCGCCTTCGCCGCCGCGCGGCAGTTCGCCTGGGGCCACAACCCCGCCCGGGTCCTCGCGCTCGGCGAGGTCCGCTACCGCATCAACCCCCACCTGCATGCCTGGACCGTCGCCGGCCACCTCTACCGGCTCGACGCAGAGAGCGGCACCGGGACCCGCAGCACCTGGCAGCTGGGCGCCGGGGTCGGCGGCTCGCTCGGCTTCTGACCTGAACTACTACCGCTCGAAAGCTTCTCGGGGCGGGAGGATTTGTAGTGCACCGCAGCAACCGGCCGGCGGGTCGTGAGGCCTGCTCTCGACCCTCAACTGTCGACTGTCGACCGCGGCTCCGCCGCTGGATGGTCGGCACGAGCACTTCGGTTGCGGCGGAGCCGCGCTGCGAGGAACGAGCGACTGCCGCCGTTGTCCAACCCGCCAACCAGCGCGGGAGGACGACATGGCCGGCGGCATGGACCTCGGGAGCGGGGCCAAGGGCGGCAAGAAGCCCCTGGACACGGCGATCAACCTCGTCCCGTTCATCGACCTGATGGCGGTGACCATCAGCTTCCTGATCATGACTGCGGTGTGGAACCAGGTCGGCCGGCTCACCGTGAGCCAGGGCGGCTCAGGCCCCTCCGACGCGCCCGCACCACAGGAGGCCACGGTGCCCGTCCAGCTGGTGCTCGCGGAGAAGGGGCTGACGCTCCAGGCCGGCGCGCGCGCCTCCCCCGTCGCCTGGGCGCACGGAGCGCCCGTGCTCTGCCACGCCACCGGAGTCGATCTCATCGACGCCGCCTGTGAGGACGCCTCTCTGGTCGCCCAGCTTCGGCGGTTGAAGGCAGAGCTTCCGACGCAGCGCGCGCTGACCCTGAAGGTCGAGGACCTCGTCCGCTACGAGGACCTGGTGCGGGTGCTCGACGCGTGCAACCTCACGGACGCGAACGGGAAGCCGGGCCTGTTCCCCGAGGTCGCGGTCGCCACGGCGGGCTGACCTGCGCCGGTTGGCGGTACAGTACGCCCCCTTCGTCCTGGAGGAGGCGCCGATGTCCCGCAGTCGCGTCGTGTCCGCGGTGGCCTCCCTCGTCGGGCTGGCGGCGGCACAGGTGTCGGCCGACTACCGCAGCCCGCGGTTCTTCGCGGTGGATCCCGACCGGCGGATCGCCAGTCCGTCCCCCGAGGCCCCGGCGCCGGCGGCCTTGGACCCGGCCAGCGTCTCGGTCGACCAGCCCCGCTTCCGGCCCGGCGACGCCATCCACCTGAGGCTGGTGTTGCCCGGCCGCGCGGGAGCGAGAGTCACCGCCGCACTCCAGCGCCCCGACTCCCGCCCCATCGAGGTGAAGGGAGAGCTGGACGGCCAGGGTGTCGCAGTGCTGACGCTCGATGGCGAAGGGCAGAGACTCCCGCCGGGCGAGTACCGCGTCGAGGTCCGGACCGGGGACGCTCGGCCCGTTGGGACCACTACCTTCGCGGTGCGGGACGAGCCGGGCGATGCGCCTCGTTCCCAGAGCGACTCCAGCCCGGTCGAGCACACCACCCTCGCGGCCTCAGGCGGGGTGAGCTGGCTCCACCGCGTGGGCTTCTCGCCCGCCGGGAGGGCCCCGTTGTTCGCCGAGAGACAGCCCGGAGCCGACGACCCGTTCGCGGTCGACAGCGTCGTCGCCTCGACCGGCGCGCTCACCATCCGCGTCACCCGGGACCTGACCTCTCCGGCCTTCGTCGTCTGGACGCCGCGCGCAGACGGCACCTTCGAGCCACGCCCCCAGCAGCTCCCCGCTGCGTTGAAGGCGGGGCAGGCCATCGCCATCCCGGTCGGCGCGCCCTACTCGCTCGTGACCGTCGGCGGCTTCGTGGGTCCCCGCTTCCACGAGGGATGGGCCCTCGCCTTCGTCCCCTCCGAACTCGAGCCCAGCGTCGAGGCCCCGGCGTTCGCGGCCCCGGGGTCGAAGGTGTCCATCGACGTGTGGGTCCGGGACCGGAGCGGCGCTGGGGTCGCAGCCTCCGGCCTCCTCGAGGTCTTCGACGAGCAGCTGGACACCCCGAGCCCCGCGAGAGCCTTGGACCTGGCTCTCGAGCAGTCGGTGCGCACGACGTCGGCCTCGCTCGCAGCGAGGAAGGACCGGCCCCGAGTCGAAAAGCAGGCCCCGTCGTCCAGGTCGACACGTCGGACGCAGGACGATCCCCCGCCGGTTCCCCAGGCAGAGCATCAGGTCGTGCACTGCGGTGCGGTTCGCACCGATGCGTCTGGCCTTGCGAGGGTCGAGATAGTTCTCCCGCCGCGGGCCGGACGCCTCTCGGTGCGGTTCCTCGCCGTCCGGGGGCTCGAACACGCGGAGGCGACCCGGACGGTGGAGGTCGCCCGGAGGGCGAGCGCCGAGGCTCTCGTGCCCGCCACGTTCGTCCAGGGAACGCGCCTCCAGATCCCCGTGGTCCTCGACAACACGCTCGAGGCCCCGGTGACGCTCGCGGTCTCGGGCGAGGGTCTCGCCGCAAGCCCTGCCCAAAAGCTCGGCCCTGGCCGGCACGAGGTGCAGGTACCCTGGGTCCCGACCCGGAGCGGCTCGGTGAGGGTGGAGGTCACGGCCGCCGACGGGACGTTGCTCCAGCGGGAGGACCTGCCCTTCCTGGCCCCCTCCGCCCAGCGGGTCACCTTCTCCCGGCTGCTCATCGCCGGCCGCGAGCCAATCGCCGTGGCCGCCGACGAGACCGCGGTGGTCTATGCCGGCCCAGGCACCCTGCTGCGCGGCCTTGTGGCGAGCCAGCTCAACGTCCTGGAGGGCTGGTTTGGTCACGCCGAGGCGCTCAGCGCCCGCATCGCCGCGAAGGCGTTGCTCCTCTCCGCGTGCTCGCGCCGACTGCTCGACGAGGGACTCGCACCTCGGCTGCGAGCTGGCCTCGAGCAGGACCTGCGCCGCCTGGAAGAGTCCTTCTTCGACGCGCGGACCGGGCTCGTTCGCCCCTACCCGGGCCTGGCCACCAGCACGCTGTGGAGCGCCCGCGTCTCGGCGAACCTCCATCGCACGGCCCGCGCGCTGCCCCCCGGCGCAGAGCCTGCCCTGGCGGCAGCGCTCGAGCGTACGAACCGGCTCACCCAGCAGCTCGACGCGGCGCTCCAGGCCCACGGCGTCGACACCCTGGCGCAGGGCTACGACACCGAGGGCCGGGACGTGCTCCCCATCGAGCTGAAGGGCCAGGTCGCCCATCGCCCGCTCGGCGACGAGGCCGTGCGCCGGTGGGTCGCCAAGACGCTGCTCCCCGCCCTGGGGCCCGACCCGGAGGACCTGGAACGGGCCTTCGTGAGGGCGGGCGACCGGTTTCCCTTCCTCGTCAGCCAGCGGGGCGGGGCCCGCCCCTACCTCACTGCCGCGGCGACCGCGCTCTGGCTCGGGGAGGACCGCGCGGCGTTCAACCCGCTCTTCGCCCGCCTCGCGCGCGGATTGGTCCTCGCGCAGGAGCCGGGGATGCTGCACGGTCCCTCGACGCTGGGCGGCGCCTTCGCCTCTCCCCTGGGCACGGTGCGCTTCCTGGAGCTGCTGCTGGCCATGGCCGACGACAAGCCGACCACCAACCGCTTCACCGTGGGCACTGCGAGCGGCAGCGTGCGCGTGACCTCGGGCACGGCGCTGACGGGAGTCTCGGGAACGTCGATCTCGCCGCCCGCGGGCGCGGTGGTCAGGCTCGACCGACCGGGGACCATCGCGCTCTTCGATGGGGTTTCCACGGCGCGCCCCCTGGCCCGGGCCGACCTCGCCCCGCGGGACCTGCGGCTCGGGCACCGCGCGTTCCTCCAGGTCGCCCTCGACCCGAAGCTGGACCCGCTGGAGTACTTCGCCGTCGTCGCCGTGCCCACGGTCACCGCGGTGAAGCCGACGCCCGAGGCGCTGTCCGACCACGCCCGCGTGCTCGCCTGGGGACAGCCGGCCGCAGTGACGACGCCCCGGATGCAGGTGGTCGCGGTGCCGTTCGGAGGTAGCCGGACCCTGCGGCTGATGCTCGAGGCGACCTGGGCCGGGAGCGCGGCGGGGGCCGTCGCCATTCGCCACCTCGAGGACCCGCGGGACCGGGCGACGCTGGTCCTTCCCACCGTGACCGTGAAGGGTCCTTGACACCCCCGAGCCGCCGCGAGGATCATCCGCGCCGCCAGGAGGGCCGGGATGCTCGGATTCCCAAGGAACGTCGGCTGGATCGAGGTCATCTGCGGGTCGATGTTCTCGGGGAAGACCGAGGAACTCATCCGCCGGCTCAAGCGCGCGCAGATAGCCAAGCAGCGCGTGCAGATCTTCAAGCCCCGCATCGACGACCGCTACGACGTGGAGAGCATCGTCAGCCACTCGGCGCAGCGGCTGGAGTCGTGCGCGGTCGACCGCGCCGAGGAGATCGTCCAGAAGCTCCACCCCCAGACGCAGGTGGTGGGCATCGACGAGGTGCAGTTCCTGGGCGCCGACGTGGTCACCATCTGCGAGGCGCTGGCCGAGCGCGGGCTCCGCGTGATCGTCGCGGGGCTGGACCAGGACTACAAGGGCAAGCCCTTCGAGCCCATGCCCCAGCTTCTGGCGGTGGCCGAGTACATCACCAAGGAACTGGCCATCTGCGTGGTGTGCGGCAACCCCGCGAACCGCTCGCAGCGCATCGTCTCTCGCTCCGACCGCGTGGTGGTGGGAGCCGCGGGTGCCTACGAGGCCCGCTGCCGCCGCTGCTGGGTCGCCGAGCCGGTGGAGGCGACGCTCCCGGAGAACCTCAAGCTGCTGTGAGCCCCCTCCCGCGCGAGCGCAGGCGATGAACCTCACCCTCGCGACGCGCATCTTCCTGGGCTACGCCACCGTCATCCTCAGCTTCGGGGCGGTGTCGGTGTACAGCATCGTGGAGATGCGGGCCATCGGCGTGGAGATCCGCCTCGTCTCGGACGGGTACCTGCCGCTCGCGAAGATCACCGCGGCCATCGAGAGCTTCCAGAACAACCGCCAGCGCGACACCAGCCGGCTGCTGAACGAGCAGGTCTACGAGACCCGCAAGGTGCTGCTCCCGCTGGCCCGCCCCTACTTCGCCCAGGAGGTCCGCAAGAAGCTGGAGAGCGCGGCCCAGAAGGCGCACGAGAGCCTGCAGGTCGCGCCGCGCTCCGAGCGCGAGTTCCTGGCCAACCTCGACCAGCGGCTGGCGGAGCTGGAGCGCCTGTACCAGGACTACGAGGCCGCGAGCAACGCGCTCTTCCTGACGCTCGAGGACCCCGGCCCGCCCAACCACGCCTCCGAGCCGGCGCGCGCGGTGGTCTCGCTGGAGCGGCGCATCGAGCGGGACATCAAGACCTTGGGGATGATGCTGGACCAGCGGGTGGCCGACCGGGTGAAGACCGCGGAGCAGCGGGAGAGCCGCGCCGCCTGGGCCATCGTGGCGCTCTCGCTGTGCGCCATCGGCCTGGGGCTCTCGGCCACCTTCGCCGCGGGCCGGCTGCTGGCCCCGCTGCGCCCCCTCACGGCGGCGGTCACCCGCATCGGCATGGGCGACTACTCGGCCGAGGTGCCGCTGGCCGCGCGCGACGAGGTGGGGGTGCTGGCCCGCGAGTTCAACGCCATGGCCAAGGCGCTGCGCGAGCGCGAGCGGCAGCTGGAGGAGAAGCAGCAGGCGCTGGTGCGCGCGGAGCGGCTGGCGGCCATCGGGCGCATCAGCGCGCAGATCACCCACGAGGTGCGCAACCCCCTCTCCGCCATCGGGCTCAACGCGGAGATGCTGGAGGAGGCCGTCGCCCAGGCGCGCTTCCCGGCCGAGGGCCAGGGCGAGGAGGCGCTGGAGCTGGTGCGGGCCATCGTGCGCGAGGCCGACCGGCTCGAGCAGATCACCGAGCAGTACCTGAACTTCGCGCGCTTCCCGAAGCCGGTGCTCGCCCCCGCCGACCCCAACGCGCTCATCGACTCGCTGCTCGGCTTCCTGGAGGAGGAGCACACCCGCGCCGGGGTGACCCTGCAGCGCGCGCTGGAGCCGGGCTGCCCCCCCATCGTCTGCGACGAGGCCCAGCTCCGCCGCGCGCTGATGAACCTCTTGCGCAACAGCCGCGAGGCGCTGGTGCACGGGGGGACCATCCGCCTGGAGACGCGGCCGCAGGTGACGCACGTCGAGCTGGTGGTCGCCGACGACGGGCCGGGCATCCCGCCCGCCGAGGTGGAGCGCATCTTCGACCCCTTCTTCTCCACCAAGGAGCGCGGCACCGGGCTGGGCCTGGCGCTGACGCAGCAGATCATCCACGAGCACGGCGGCGAGATCCGGTGCGAGAGCGAGCTCGGCAAGGGCACGCGCTTCGTCCTCCGGCTGCGCCGCGCCACCCCCGCCTGAAGGCCCCCATGCCCGTCTACACCCGCCACCGCGACGTCCTCCCCAACGGGCTCAGGGTGGTGACCCTGGAGGTCCCGCACCTCCACTCCGCCATCCTCGCCATCTACGTGCGCTGCGGCTCGCGCCACGAGGAGCCGCGGACCAACGGCGTCTCCCACTTCCTGGAGCACATGTTCTTCCGCGGCAGCGAGCGCTTCCCGGACACCACGCTGATGAACGCGCGGGTGGAGGACGCGGGAGGGGACCTCAACGGCTACACCATGCGGGACCACGGTCTCTACTTCACCCCGCTGCACCCGGCGCACCTGGACGTGGGCTTCGAGGTGCTGGGCGACCTGCTCTGCGCCCCGCGCATGGAGAAGATGGACGTGGAGCGCGAGGTGATCCTCGAGGAGATGATGGACGAGGTGGACGCCTCGGGCCGGGACGTGGACCTGGGGAACCTGGCCAAGCGCCAGGTCTTCGGCCGGCACCCCCTGGCCTACAAGATCGCCGGGACGACCAAGACCGTGCGCGGGCTGCGGCTCGAGGACCTGCGCGAGCACCACCGCCGCTTCTACGTGGCCTCGAACATGGTGGTGGCGGTGGCGGGCCCGGTGCAGCGCCGGCAGGTGCTGGACCTGGCGGAGGCGGCGTTCGGGCGGCTGCGGCGCGGGCGCCCGGTGCGCGAGGAACCACCCGAGCTGCAGCAGCGCGGGCCCAAGGTGCTGTTCGTGCCCGACGTGGAGAGCCAGACCGAGCTGATGCTGAGCTTCCCCTGCCCACCCGAGGGCCACCCCGACTTCCCGGCGCTCACCCTCATCCGCTCGGTGCTCGGCGACGGGCTGACCGCCTGGCTGCCGTTCCACATCGTGGAGCGGCTGGGGCTCGCCTACTCGGTGCACGCGGGCATCGACACCTTCCACGACACCTCGGTCTTCGAGCTCGAAGCCGCGTGCTCGCCCGCCAAGGTGGTGCCGGTGTTCACCGAGATGACGCGCCTCCTGGGGAAGCTGCGCAGCGAGCCGCTGGCCGCCGAGGAGCTGGCCCGGCTGAAGCGCCGGCAGCGGATGGGGCTGGAGTTCGTGCTCGACGACCTCAACGCGCTGGCGGGCTGGTACGGCGAGGTCGAGCTGTTCCGCACCCCCGAGACCTTCGAGGAGAAGGTGGCCCACCTCGAGGCGGTGACCGCCGAGCAGCTCCAGGCCGTGGCCGGCCGGGTCTTCACGCGCAAGAACCTGCACGTGGTGGCCGTGGGGCGCGCCGCGAACCGCGCCGCGCAGCGCCTGGAGCGCGCAGCGAGGGAGTGCGGGCTGTAGTCCGCTCGGCGGGCAGTCTCCCGCCGAACGGACGGCCCCAGGCGCCAGACTTCAGGCTTCAGGAGAGCCGGGCCATCCAGCCGCTTGGTCCCGGCTCGGCCTGCTCCGGCCCTCAGCGCTTGCCGCGCGAGCCCTTGATGACCTGGATGCCGCCCTTGCCGCCGCCGCTGGGACGGTCGAGCCGGGGCTTGGCGTTGAGCTGGGCGCGGATGGAGGCCAGCCGGGGGTTGCCCGGGTCGCGCTTCATCGCCTCCTCGATGAGCTTCAGGCCACGGCCGACGCTGATGCCGGTGTCGGCGTAGAGGGCGGCGAGCTCCACGTCCTCCTCGGGGGTCGAGTCACCCAGGATCTGCAGGCGCTCCAGCGCGCTGATGGCGTCATTCTTCTGGTCCTCCTTGAGGTACAGGCGCCAGAGCCGGGAGAGGGCCTCGGTCTGGTCCGCGTCCGCCTCGATCGCCTCGCGGTACGCGTTGATCGCCCGCACCGGGTCGTCGGAGGACTGGGCCTCGATGGCCCGGGCGCGGACGTAGAGCGCGCGGCCGTTCTTGCGCTGGCGGGCGATGACGTTCTCCGCCATCTCCCGCGCGCCCTCCATGTCCCCGGCGAGCAGCTTCACCTCGGCGAGCGAGGCCTGGGCGTTGAGGTCGGTGGGCCGCGCCGTGACGATCTCGTCCATCAGCCGCGCCGCCGCGTCGAACTCGCCCGCGGCGGCCAGCGCGCGGGCCCGGGCCAGGCCGATCTCTGGGTCGTCCGGGGCGGCCTTCGCGGCGCGCTCGAACTCCCGCAGCGCCTCGCTCACCTTCCCGCGGGAGAAGAAGTAGCGCGCCCGCGCCATGCGCACCCGGGCCGAGTCGGGGTGCGCCTCCACCGCCGCGTCGAGCAGCCGCACCGCCTGCTCCTCCTGCCGCTTGGCGATGAGCACCTCGGCGAGGATGGCCATGGTGTCCGCGTCCCCAGGCGTCAGCTCGTCCACCTTCACTGCGGCCTCCTCGGCCTCGTCCACCTGGCCCGAGCGCAGGAGCGCCGAGGCCAGCCGCCGGTACAGGTCGGCGTCGGGGGTGGGGCTCGCCTGGATCGCCTCGCGCAGGTGCTCGGCCGCGGAGCCGGGCTGGCCGGCGCGCAGGTACAGCTCCGCCAGCTCGCGCCGGGGCCCCGGGTCGGAGGGGGAGAGCTCGGCGGCGCGCTTGAGCGCGAAGATGGCCTGCGCCTCCTGCCCCTGCTTCTCGTAGATCTCGCCCAGGGTGCGGTGCGGCTCGGGGTCGGTCGGGTTCAGGGCCGCGGCCTTCTCCAGCGCCTGCTGCGCCAGGGTCATGTCGCCCTTGGAGAACGCGGCCCGCCCGCGCGAGAGCCAGGCGCGCGACTGCTGCTCGCGGGAGGGTTCGTCCTGCACCAGCTTCGCGAGCTTGTCACAGCCCGAGCACGTCAGCACCAACAGCACCGTGAGGAGGATTCGCACGTCGGCCACGCTAGCTCCCGCATTCGAAGGGGGTGAAGAGAATAGCTCTCAGCCCAGCACGCTGAGCATCGAGTGGCGGGCGGCTGCGGCGTCGGCGTAGAGGGAGACCACCTTCGCGAGCATGGCCTGCAGCTCGCGGATCTCCGCTTCCTGCTGCTGCTCGACCTTCTTCTGCAGGTAAGCCGAGTCGCCCGGCTCGGCGTGCTCCTGCCCGAAGCGCCCGTGCACCTCCACCCCGTACAGCTTGGGGTACCGGGTGCGCACCAGGTCGGCGGCGAGGGACCCCACGGCCTGGGCCACCAGGCGCACCCGCGGAGGGGCGAGCACCCGCGCGCGCTCCAGGCCCTCCGGAACGTCGAACTCCACCCCGCTGCGCGCGAGGATCACATCGCCCAGGCACGAGTCGGCGGAGCCCCCCAGGATCAGATCCAGCGCGTGCCAGGTCTTGCCCAGCGCCAGGAGCCCGGGGATCGGCTCCTCCTGGCCGGCCTCGAGGAGTTCGTTGAGGATCTGCTCGTCGTCCTCGAGCATCTCCAGGCGCTTCGGCGACAGCGTGCAGAGGTAGGCGTCCATTCCCATGACCGGGGACTCTATCGCTTTCGCCCCCCGTCGGGGCCTTCGCCCGAGGCGCCTCGCGTGTCGTCGTAGAATGCGGCGGCCGATCACGGAGGTGCGCCCATGGCTCCTGGAACTGCACGCGGACCTCAGCGGGTCGTGACGGTGCTGCTCGGGCTGCTGTTCCTCGGCATCGCGGGGTACCTCGCCGTGGAGTTCCCGCTCCGGGGCGACCCGCTGCGGCTGGGCGCGACGGTGGTGCTCGCGCTGCTGGGAGGCGAGGCGGTCGTCAACGCCGCTCGCGGCAAGCCGACGCTGCTCGAGCGGCTCGGCCCCCTCCCCTGAACGTCGCCTCCGCTTCCCCATATAGAGGTGGGGCGCCGCTGAAAAACAATAGAGAATCCGACATCTTCCACGGCGCCGCCTCGAGATTTCCGGCATCTGGGCTTGGCCTTTGCGAAAGCGTAAGCTTCGCCGTCCTTCCGACGGAGAGCCCATGGCCCAGACCGACCTCGCCAAGCGCGCCCAAGAACTGCGCGAGCAGATCCGCTTCCACGACCACCGCTACTACGTGCTCGACCAGCCGCTGGTCAGCGACGCCGAGTACGACCGGCTGCTGCGCGAGCTGGAGAAGATCGAGGCGGAGAACCCGGCGCTGCGCTCGGCCGACTCGCCCACCCAGCGCGTGGGCGGAGCACCCTCGGAGAAGTTCGCGAAGGTCGAGCACGCGCAGCCCATGATGTCGCTGGGCAAGGCCATGGCCGAGGAGGAGTTCCACGACTTCGATGCCCGGGTGCGCAAGGCGCTGGGCGTGGAGAAGGTGGTCTACAACTGCGAGCCCAAGCTGGATGGGCTCTCCATCTCCCTGCGCTACGAGCGCGGCTCGCTCACCCGCGGCGCCACCCGCGGCGACGGGACCGTGGGAGAGGACGTCACCAGCAACGTGCGCACCATCCGCTCGGTGCCCCTGGCGCTGGCGGTCGAAGCAGGGAAGGAGCCGCCGTCGCTGCTGGAGGCGCGCGGCGAGGTCATCCTCGCGAAGAAGGACTTCGCCGAGCTGAACCGGCGGCAGGAGGAGGCCGGCGACCAGGCCTTCGCCAACCCGCGCAACGCCGCGGCGGGGTCGCTGCGCCAGCTCGACCCGCGCATCACCGCCACCCGCCCGCTCTCGGTCTACATCTACGAGGTCGGGGAGTGCTCGGTCTCCTTCAAGACCCACGGCGAGAAGCTGGAGCTCCTGCGCTCGCTGGGGCTGCGCGTCGCGCCGTCGTTCCGCGCGGAGGGCGCAGACGAGGTCAAGGCCATCTACCGCCGCATGCTCGAGCGCCGCCACGACGAGCCCTACGAGCAGGACGGCATGGTCATCAAGGTCGACGACCTCGGGCAGCGCGAGCGGCTGGGCGCGGTCTCGCGCAGCCCGCGCTGGGCGGTGGCGTGGAAGTTCCCCGCCGAGGAGGAGGAGACCACCGTCGAGGACATCGACGTGCAGGTGGGCTTCACCGGGAAGCTGACACCGGTCGCGCGCCTGAAGCCGGTGTTCGTCGGCGGCGCGACCGTCTCCAACGCCACGCTCCACAACGAGAGCGAGATGCGGCGCAAGGACGTGCGCCGAGGCGACCACGTGTTCATCCGCCGCGCGGGCGACGTCATCCCGGAGGTCGTCGCGGTGATCAAGGAGAAGCGGACCGGGAAGGAGACCGAGTTCGTCTTCCCCGCCACCTGCCCGGTGTGCGGCGCCCCGGTGGTGAAGAAGGAGGACGAGGCCGACCACCGCTGCACCGGCGAGGACTGCCCCGCCCAGCTCGCGGGCCGCCTCGAGCACTTCGCGCAGCGCACCGCCATGGACATCCAGGGGCTCGGCGAGAAGATCGTCGAGGCGCTGCTGGAGAAGAAGCTGGTGAAGGACGTCTCCGACCTCTACGCGCTGAGGGTGGAGCAGCTCGCGGCGCTGCCGCGCATGGCCGAGAAGAGCGGGAAGAACCTCTTCGACGCCATCCAGAAGAGCAAGCAGACCAGCCTGCGCAAGTTCCTCTTCGCGCTCGGCATCCGCCACGTGGGCGAGACCACCGCGAAGGCGCTGGCGCAGGCCTTCCCGGACGTGCGGTCGCTGTTCACCGCCTCCCTCGATCAACTCCAGGGCGTGCGCGACATCGGGCCGGAGGTGGGCAGCTCCATCCACGGCTTCTTCCAGAAGGAGTCCAACCGGCAGCTCGTGGAGCGGCTGCTCGCCGCCGGCGTGACGCCCGAGCCCGAGAAGGTCCCCGAGGCCGGCGGCGTCTTCAGTGGAAAGACGGTGGTGCTCACTGGCGGCCTCACCTCCATGAGCCGCGACGACGCCAAGGCGGAGATCGAGAAGCGCGGGGGCAAGTGCTCCGGGAGCGTCTCGAAGAAGACCGACCTGGTCGTGGCCGGCGAGGACGCGGGCAGCAAGCTGGCCAAGGCCCGCGAGCTGAACGTGAAGGTCGTGGACGAGGCCGAGTTCCTCAAGCTCCTGGGGAGGTAGGCATGCTCCGCGTACACCTGCTCATCCACGGAGAGGTCCAGGGCGTCTGCTACCGGGCCAGCGCCCGCGAGGAGGGCACCCGGCTCGGCCTGCGTGGCTGGGTGCGCAACCTGCCCAGCGGCGACGTCGAGGCGGAGATCGAGGGCCCCGAGGCCACGGTGGAGCAGTTCGTCGCCTGGTGCCGCCGCGGGCCGCCCGCCGCGGTGGTCTCGGACGTCGAGGTCGAGCGGCGCGAGTACCAGGGCGATTTCAAGGGCTTCGGGATCCTGCGCTGAGCGCGGGGCCCACGCCTCGTTGACGGGAGCACCATGTCCTACCGGATGGAGCAGGACTCGCTGGGCAGCAAGGCCCTGGCGGACGACGCGTACTACGGCATCCAGACCCTGCGCGCGGTCGAGAACTTCGACATCACCGGCGTGAAGATCGGCAGCTTCCCGCATCTCGTGCACGCGCTCGCGGCGATCAAGAAGGCCGCTGCCCACGCGAACATGGAGCTGGGCATCCTCGAGCGGCCGATCGGCGAGGCCATCTCGCGCGCCTGCGACGACCTGCTCCACGGCAAGTACCACGACCAGTTCGTGGTGGACGCTGTGCAGGGCGGCGCCGGGACCTCGACCAACATGAACGCCAACGAGGTCATCGCCAACGTGGCCCTGCAGTACCTGGGACGGCCCAAGGGCGACTACGCGCTCTGCCACCCCAACGACCACGTCAACCTCTCGCAGTCGACCAACGACGTTTACCCCACCGCGGTGCGGCTGGCGCTCTACACCAAGCTCACCGACCTCACCACGGCGATGGCCGAGCTGAAGGGCGCCTTCGAGGCCAAGCAGGCCGAGTTCGAGGACGTGATCAAGCTGGGGCGGACCCAGCTGCAGGACGCCGTGCCCATGACCCTGGGGCAGGAGTTCTCGACCTACGCGGTGATGGTCGGCGAGGACGTCCAGCGCATCCAGGAGGCGCGCGGGCTCTTGCGGGAGATGAACCTGGGTGCGACGGCCATCGGGACTGGGCTGAACTCGCCGCCCGGGTACACCGAGCTCGTGCGCCGCCACCTCGAGGACGAGACGGGCCTGCCCTTCGTGACCGCCGCGAACCTCGTGGAGGCGACGCAGGACGCTGGGGTCTTCGTGCAGGTCTCGGGCGTCTTGAAGCGGACCGCGGTCAAGCTCTCCAAGGTCTGCAACGACCTGCGGCTGCTCTCCAGCGGGCCACGTGCCGGCTTCGGGGAAATCCACCTGCCGGCGGTGCAGCCGGGCTCGTCGATCATGCCGGGGAAGGTGAACCCGGTGATCCCGGAGGTCGTGAACCAGATCTGCTTCCAGGTCATCGGCAACGACGTGACCGTGACCATGGCTGCGGAGGGCGGGCAGCTTCAGCTCAACGCCTTCGAGCCGATCATCCTGTTCGGGCTCTACCGCTCCATCGACATGCTGGCGCGTGGGTGTCGGACGCTGACCGAGCGCTGCGTACGCGGCATCACCGCGGACCGGGACGCGTGCCGCAGCTACGTGGAGCGCAGCATTGGCCTCGCGACTGCGCTCAACCCCGTGCTGGGCTACGAGAAGTCCGCGGAGATCGCCAAGGAGGCGCTGCGCTCCGGACAGAGCGTGGCCGAGGTGGCGCTGGCCAAGGGGCTTTTGACCCGCGAGGAGCTGGACCGCCTGCTCCAGCCGCAGGCGATGCTCGGCCCCGTGTTCCCCAAGAAGTAGAGGCATCGCTCCCCGTCGCGGAACACGGCACCGGGGAGATTCTCCGCGCCGCGCGGCTGCACGCCCGAGCAGCTCGCGAGAAACGAGTGCAACTCCGACACGTTGCGGATTGGGCTCTCTTGGCTCGGGGCTTGCTCAAGCATCCCGCGTCGATGGAACCAACCCCGCGTACCAAGGAGCAAGACCATGCGTAAGCTCGTGATCGCCCTCGCCGTTGCCGTTCCGATGACTTGGTCCGTTGGCGCCTTCGCAGCCGACAAGGCCCCAGCGAAGGACGCCAAGGCTGCTCCGGCGAAGGTGGAGGAGAAGAAGGACGCCAAGGCCGCCCCGGCTGCTGCTCCGGTCGAGGAGAAGAAGGAAGAGAAGAAGGCCGACGTCGCCCCCGCCGCGACCGAGGAGAAGAAGGACGCCGCCCCGGCCGCCAAGCCCGAGGAGAAGAAGGAAGAGAAGAAGGCCGACGCCGCCCCCACCAAGGCCGAGCCGAAGAAGGCTCCCGCGAAGGCCGCGAAGAAGTAACTGCC
>CAZAIE010000024.1:0-18383 GCA_964485035.1 uncultured Myxococcaceae bacterium
CTCCCGCCCCGACCCCGCCACCGGTCGCGGTTGCGCCCGTCGTCCAGGAGTGCCCGAAGCCCCAGCCCGTGACCGACGAGAAGGTTGCCCTCCTCAAGGTCGACGGGCTCGTCGAGCGTCTCGACCTCGATGGGGAGTGGCGTCAGGTCGCCTTGGCGGACCCGTTCCGGGAAGGCGAGCAGCTGCGGACGGGCGAGGGCGCCCGTGCCACGGTCTCCGTCGGCGCAGCGTTGGTCGAGGTCGGCGAGTACAGCCGGCTCGGGCTGCGCCGCGCCACGACGCAGGAGCACCACCTTCGCCTCAACGCCGGCACGGCCACGCTCCGTTACGCGTCTTCTCCCGTGCCGCTCACGCTCGAGAGCCGGACGGGGGTGCTCGTCCGAGGAAAGGCCGACGTCCACGCCCTGGTGGACGGCAGGCTGTTCGCCGTGACCGGAAAGGGTGGCGAACTCGCCGTCGATGCCTCAGGCAAGGCGATCCCGCTGCCTGCCGACCAGGTCTTCGCAGTGGGAGCGGACGGCGCGGTTCCCGCCGCCGCTTCGGCGCCGGTCAAGACCGAGCTCACCCTCGAGCCGCCGCGCCCTGTCGGTCGTTCCATGCTCCTCGAGGGCGTGCTCGCAGGGCCCGGTCGGGTGATGGTCCAGGACACGCTGGTCCCCGTCGATGCGGCAGGACGGTTCTCCTTCGAACAGCGGCCGCCCGCGAAGCCCCCCTTCGTCGCGGTCGTGGTGGACCTGATGGGCAACAAGACCCGTCACGAGTTCCCGGCGCCAGCGAAGCCTGCGAAGAAGGCCCCTCCTCCTCCCAAGAAGGGCAAGGCCAAGCGGTAGCTGCAGCCGTCCCCCCAACGGGCCCCAGGTTCGGTTGCGAAACCAACGGGCCCGTTCGGGCATCTGACTGGAAAAGGTACCGGTGTGGTCCTTTTTCAGTGAGACGCCCATGCTCCGCATCTCCAGGCTGACGGACTACGGCATCCAGCTCCTCGCCGCGTTTGCGCGCGGCCCGGGGCAGGGGTTCAACGCGCACGACCTGGCGCTGACCACCTCCATTCCCGAGCCCACGGTGCGCAAGCTGCTCAAGGGGCTGTCGCGCTCGGGCCTGCTCGCCTCGCGACGGGGCGCGGGCGGCGGCTACACCCTGGCCCGACGCCCCGAGGACATCACCATCGGCGAGGTGGTGACCGCCCTCGAGGGGCCGGTCGCGGTCACCGTCTGCAACGAGCCCGGAGAGGCGCGCTGCGAGCGCAAGGCCTCGTGTCCGCTGCGGGACAACTGGGAGCGGGTGAACGACGCCATCCGCGGAGCCCTCGCCGACCTGACCCTCGCGCAGATGGTGGGGACCCTCCCCACCGCCTGGCGCAACCCTTCGCAGGAGCGACCATGAGCACCGAGACGGCCGTCCTCCAGGACCTGGCCAACCGCGAGTACCAGTACGGGTTCTCGACCGACCTCGAGACGGACACCGTCCCCCCCGGGCTGAACGAGGACGTGATCCGCCACATCTCGGCGAAGAAGGGTGAGCCGGCGTGGCTGCTCGACTTCCGGCTGCGCGCCTTCCGGCACTGGCAGACGCTGAAGGAGCCGACCTGGCAGAAGGTGAGCTTCCCGGCCATCGACTACCAGAAGATCGTCTACTACGCGGCGCCCAAGGTGAAGGCGGCCCCCAAGAGCCTGGAGGAGGTGGACCCCGAGCTGCGGTCGATGTTCGAGCGGCTGGGTATCTCGCTGCAGGAGCAGGAGCGCCTGAGCGGCATCGCGGTCGACGCGGTGGTCGACTCGGCCTCGGTGGCGACGACCTTCAAGTCGAAGCTGCAGGAGCTGGGCATCATCTTCTGCTCCATGGGCGAGGCGGTGCGCGAGCACCCGGACCTGGTCCGCAAGTACCTGGGAACGGTGGTCCCGCCGCGCGACAACTTCTTCGCGGCCCTCAACTCGGCGGTCTTCACCGACGGCTCGTTCGCGTACATCCCCAAGGGCGTGAAGTGCCCGATGGAGCTGTCCACGTACTTCCGCATCAACCAGGCGAACACCGGCCAGTTCGAGCGCACGCTGCTGGTCGCGGACGAGGCCGCCTCGGTGAGCTACCTCGAGGGCTGCACCGCGCCACGCCGGGACGAGAACCAGCTCCACGCGGCCGTGGTCGAGCTCATCGCGCTGGACCGCGCGGAGATCAAGTACTCGACCGTCCAGAACTGGTACCCGGGCGACAAGGACGGGAAGGGCGGCATCTTCAACTTCGTCACCAAGCGCGGGCGGGCGGAGCGCGGGGCGCGCATCAGCTGGACGCAGGTGGAGACCGGCTCGGCCATCACCTGGAAGTACCCCAGCGTCATCCTCCATGGTGACGACTCGGTGGGCGAGTTCTACTCGGTGGCCCTCACCACCAACCGCCAGCAGGCGGACACCGGCACCAAGATGATCCACGTGGGGAAGAACACCCGCTCGACCATCATCTCCAAGGGCATCTCGGCAGGGCGCGGCGAGAACACCTACCGGGGCCTGGTGAAGGTGCTGCGCGGGGCGGAGGGCGCGCGCAACTACTCCCAGTGCGACTCGCTGCTCCTGGGCGACCAGTGCGGCGCGCACACCTTCCCGACCGTCGAGGTGCAGAACCCGACCGCGTCGGTGGAGCACGAGGCGTCGACCTCGAAGATCGGCGAGGACCAGCTCTTCTACTGCCGGCAGCGCGGGCTCTCGGAGGAGGACGCGGTCTCGATGATCGTGAACGGGTTCTGCAAAGAGGTCTTCAAGAAGCTGCCGATGGAGTTCGCGGTCGAGGCGCAGAAGCTCCTCGGGGTGAGCCTCGAGGGCAGCGTCGGATGAGTGACGGGGGAGGAGAGGGAACCATGCTTTCCATCAAGAACCTGCAGGTGAAGGTCGCAGACAAGCTGATCCTCAAGGGGCTGGACCTCGAGCTGCCGCCGGGCGAGGTGCACGCCATCATGGGGCCCAACGGCTCGGGCAAGAGCACGCTGGCCAACGTCCTCGCCGGCCGCGAGAACTACGAGGTGGTGGGCGGGAGCGTCAGCTTCCAGGGAAAGGACCTGCTCGCCATGCCCGCCGAGGTGCGCGCACGGGAGGGCGTGTTCCTCGCCTTCCAGTACCCCGTGGAGATCCCCGGGGTGCCGAACATGTACTTCGTGAAGGCGGCGGTGAACGCCGTCCGCAAGCACCGCGGCCAGGAAGAGCTGGACGCGATGGACTTCCTCGCGCTCGCGAAGCAGAAGCTCAAGCTGCTGGAGGCGGACAAGGGCTTCATGGAGCGCGCGGTGAACGAGGGCTTCTCGGGCGGCGAGAAGAAGCGCAACGAGATCTTCCAGATGGCGATGCTCGAGCCCTCGCTCGCGGTGCTCGACGAGACGGACTCCGGGCTCGACATCGACGCCCTGCGCATCGTCGCTGGCGGGGTGAACGCGCTGCGCGCCGCGAACCGCTCGATGCTGGTCATCACCCACTACCAGCGGCTGCTCGACTACATCGTGCCCGACCGCATCCACGTGCTCGCCGGCGGCCGCATCGTCGAGTCGGGCCCGAAGGAGCTGGCCCTGGAGCTGGAAAAGAAGGGCTACGTGCGCCACGCGTCCCCCGCCGAGGCGCGGGTCTGAGGGAACCATGCAGACGCTCGCCCACTACCAGCGCCGCTTCGACGAGCAGGAGCGGCTGCGCCCGCAGGCCCCGGAGTGGTCCGTCGCCGCACGCCGCGCGGCGCTCGCCCGCTTCGCCCAGACTGGCTTTCCTGCCTCCACCGACGAGGACTGGCGCGCCACCGACGTGGCCTCCATCGCGGAGATCGGCTTCGAGCCCGCCTCGCTCGCACGCCTGGACTCGGGTGCGCTGAACGCGGTGCTCCCGGCGCCGCTGCAGGCGATGGAAGGGCCCCGGCTGGTCTTCGTCAACGGCCAGTACGCCGAGCACCTCTCCCGGCCTTCGAGCGCTGGAGGCGTCGAGGTCGGGCCGCTCGGCCGCGGGCTGTTCCGGCTGGAGCCGTACTTCGAGGGCGACGCGGCGACCCGCAAGCCCTTCCGTGCGCTCAACGCCGCGTTCTGGGCCGACGGGGCGCTGGTGGTCGTCCCCGAGCGCAAGAGCGCCGACGAGCCGATCCTGCTCGTCCACGTCACGGTCCCGGGAGTCCACCCGGTGCTCGCCGCGCCGCGAAACGTCGTGCTGCTCGGACAGCAGGCGCAGGCCCGCGTGGTGGAGGTCTTCCTGGGCGGCGGGGTGCGCGGCGCGCGCACGCTGACGGCCGCGCACACGGAGATCCGGCTCGGAGAGCACGCCTCGCTCCAGCACTACCGACTGCAGCAGGAGTCCGCCGGTGCGTTCCACGTCGGCGGGACGTCGGTCGAGCAGGCCACGGGCTCCCAGTACCGGTCGTTCGCGGTCGCAGACGGCGCAGCGCTCTCCCGCCACGAGCTCGACGTGCACCTCGCCGGAGAGCAGGCGTCGTGCACGCTGAACGGGCTGTCGCTCGTCGGGGGCACCCAGCTCGCCGACGCGCACTCCTTCGTGGACCACCACGCCCCCCGCTGCACCAGCGAGCAGCTCTACAAGGGCATCCTCGACGGGTCGGGCCGCGGCGTGTTCCACGGACGCGTGAGGGTCCGGCCCGGCGCCCAGAAGACCGACGCGCGCCAGGCGAACCGCAACCTGCTGCTCTCCGACCGGGCGCTCGCGAACGCCAAGCCCCAGCTCGAGATCAACGCGGACGACGTGAAGTGCACCCACGGCGCCACCGTGGGCCAGCTCGACGCCCAGGCGATCTTCTACCTGCGCTCCCGCGGCATCGGCGAGGCCGACGCCAGGCGTATCCTCACCGAGGCCTTCGCGGGGGAGGTCGTGCAGCGGATGGACCTGCCGCCCTTCCGCGAAGCCGTGATGCGGGCGGTGGCCCAGCGCGTCGCCCGCGAGGAGGTCCGCGCGTCATGAACCACCACGAACACCAGAAGTTCGAAGTCGACCGGATCCGCAAGGACTTCCCGATCCTGTCGGTCGAGGTCCACGGCAAGCCGTTGGTCTACCTGGACAACGCGGCGACCACCCAGAAGCCGCAGGCGGTGGTCGACGCCATCTCCGGGTACTACCGGACGACCAACGCCAACATCCACCGCGGCGTCCACCTGCTCTCCGAGCGGGCGACCCAGGCCTACGAGGGCGCGCGCCTGAAGGTGCAGCGGTTCCTCAAGGCGGCGGATCCCAAAGAGGTCATCTTCGTCCGCGGGGCGACCGAGGGCATCAACCTGGTGGCCTCGAGCTGGGGCCGCAAAATCCTCCAGGCGGGGGACGAAGTGCTCGTCTCCGCGATGGAGCACCACTCGAACATCGTGCCCTGGCAGATGATCTGCGAGGAGCGCGGCGCGAAGCTGCGCGTCATCCCCATGAGCGACGAGGGGGAGCTGGACCTCGCCGGCTACGAGCAGCTGCTGGGTTCGCGGACCCGCCTGGTGGCGGTCACGCACGTCTCCAACGCCCTGGGGACGGTGAACCCCATCCGCCGGCTCGCGGAGCTGGCGCACCGGGCCGGCGCGAAGGTGCTCGTCGATGGCGCCCAGTCCGCGCCGCACCTGGCCATCGACGTCCACGCGCTCGACGCCGATTTCTTCGTCTGCTCGGGCCACAAGCTCTTCGGCCCCACTGGCATCGGCGTCCTCTGGGGACGCGCGGCGCTGCTCGAGGAGATGCCCCCGTACCAGGGCGGCGGCGACATGATCCGCAGCGTCACCTTCGAGAAGACGCTCTACAACGTGCTCCCGTACAAGTTCGAGGCGGGGACGCCGGACATCGCCGGGGCCATCGGGCTGGGCGCGGCCATCGACTACGTCGAGGAGCTGGGGCTGGAGCGCATCGAGGCCTGGGAGACGGAGTTGCTCGCGTACGCCACCGAGCGCGTCGCCCACATCCCCGGGGTGCGCATCGTGGGCACCGCGCCGACGAAGGCAGGCGTGCTGTCCTTCGTCATCGAGAACATCCATCCGCACGACATCGGGACCATCCTGGACCAGGAGGGCGTGGCCATCCGCACCGGGCACCACTGCGCGCAGCCCGCGCTCGAGCGGCTGGGCCTGGACGCGACGGCCCGCGCCTCCTTCGCCTTCTACAACACCCGCGAGGACGTGGACCGGCTCGCCTCGGCCATCGTCCGCGTGAGGGAGGTCTTCGCATGAGCGACCTGCGCGAGCTGTACCAGGAGGTCATCCTCGACCACTCGAAGCAGCCACGGAACTTCCGCATCCTGCCGGGGGCGCCGAAGGCCGTGGGCTTCAACGCCCTCTGTGGCGACCGCTTCACCGTGTACGTCGAGATGGACGGCGACCGCATCAAGGACATCGCCTTCCAGGGCAACGGGTGCGCCGTCTCCAAGGCCTCGGCCTCGATGATGACCGCGGCGCTCAAGGGCAAGACCCGCGAGGAGGCGCGCGCGGTGGTGGAGCGCTTCCGCGACCTGGTGACCGGCAAGGACGACCCCGAGAATCCGCTCGACCTCGGGAAGCTGCAGGTCTTCTCCGGGGTGTGCGAGTTCCCGGCGCGGGTGAAGTGCGCCACGCTCGCCTGGCACACGCTGGGCGCGGCGCTCGAAGGCAAGTCCGACGCGGTCTCGACGGAGTAGGGAGCCGACATGCGTGCCGAACCCATCGTCCTGCGGCGCGGATGCACCGCCGTGGCCATCCCCAGCGGCGAGCCGCTCGTGCTCCGGGCCGGCAGCTCCGTGGTCCTCTCCCAGTCCCTCGGCGGCGCCTTCACGGTGATGACCGAGGAGGGCTTGCTGGCCCGCATCGCGCCGGCAGACGCCGACGCGCTGGGGCTCCAGGCGACCGCGCCGGAGGCCGGGTTCGACGAGCTGCCCCTCTGCGAGCGCGTCCAGGCCGAGCTGAAGACCGTCTACGACCCGGAGATCCCGGTGGACATCGTGGAACTCGGCCTGGTGTACGGCACCGAGATCGCCGACCTGCAGGACGGCCGCAAGCGCATCCACGTGACCATGACCATGACTGCGCCGGGTTGCGGGATGGGAGACTTCATCCGCACCGAGGTGCTGGAGAAGCTGCGGGCGCTCCCCGGCGTCGGCGACGTGCAGGTGGAGATCGTCCTCGACCCGCCGTGGAACCCTGGACGCATGTCCGAGGCGGCGCGGCTGGCCACCGGCATCATGTGGTGAGGCTCAGCGCAGGAAGACCTGGAACTGGCCGCTCGAGCAGCCGTCGCTCCGGGTGAGCCCCTTCGCTGCCTGGGGGCTGCGGCCGAAGCCCAGCACCGCGCATGGCTCGGGCGGCTGCTCGCCTGAAGCTGTCGCCGATGGATTGTCGGCCGGGAGCTCCAGGTGGACGAAGCGGACCGCGGGGACGCTCCGCGAGACGTAGACCCAGAGCGGGTACTCCCAGCTGTCCTCCCCCGCGAGCAGGCCCACGGTCTCGCACCGCGACTGGGTCAGGCACCGCGCGGCCCGCTGGTATGGCTCCCGGATGTCGGTGCGGTTGATGAAGTACTGGTCGTCGCGCGCGGCGGAGAAGACCGGTGGGTTGTGGGTGTAGGCGCCCATCGGCCAAAGCGGGCGCGAGGTGTTGCTCAACGCCCAGGGGACGGCAAGGCCGAGCAGCGTGAGGGCCAGCGCCGCGTGCGCGAAGCGCCTGCGCACGGACTCGGCCACCACCGCGACCGCTGGTGAGAAGAGCACGAAGGCGGGGACGTGCAGGCGCCCGTGCCAGAGCTGCCACTGCAGCGTCGACGCGAAGAGCACGAACCCGCCCACCGCGCAGAGCGCCCACCAGAGCGTGTCCAGGTCCGCGACGCGCCGTCGTCCGACCGCCAGGCCTAGGGAGACAAGCAGCCCGAACCCGAAGAGCAGGAAGTGCGCGCGGTTCACCGCCCAGTCCTCGTGTGTCGACTCGTCGATCATCCGGAAGTCCACGCCCTCGTAGGTCGTGCGCCGGTCGTTGGAGTCGATGCCCAGCGCGCGCAGTGAGCGGGTGACCCACTCCGCCTTGGCGACGTTGGCGGCGCCGTTGCGAGAGGCGAGGTGGAGCACTCCGTTGCGCACGATGCCGGAGAGGGCGTTCTTCGCGGTGAGCTCGCGGTTCAGGAAGTAGGCGTTGCCCTCCCTGCCGGGTCCCAGCGGCGAGCCGTACACCTGCGCGTTGCGGACCCAGTATCCGGCGTTCAGGGTACAGGCGACCACCACGGCGAGGGCGAGGGGCGCGAGGTGTCTCCAGGCCCGCTGGCGCAGAAGGCTCGCCGCGAGCCAGAGCGCGAACGGTGCGCAGTAGACATAGGCGGTGCCCTTGGTCAGCAGCGCCAGGCCGAGCGACGCGCCGAGGGTGAGCCAGTTGTCGACGCTGCCGTCGCCGCGGCGCACCCGGAGCGCGCTGTCGGTGAAGACCACCAGCCAGAAGGCGGTGACGAGGTCGTTCTGCGTGCTCGACGCCTGGAGGATCACCGTGGGGAGCGTGGCCACCACCGCGGCGGAGAGGAGTTGCCCCGTGCGCCCCGCGCCGAGCTGCCGCGCGATGGACGAGGCGCCCACCAGGCTGCCCAGCAACGCGAGCCACTGCACCAGGAACGCCAGTCGGTCGCCGCCGGCCAGGAGCTGAAAATGGGCGAGCAGGAACTCTGCGCCCGGAGCCTGGTAGAGCTGCCGGAGGATGGTCGTCGGGTAGAACTCCACGCTCCCTGCACGGAGCCATTGGGCCACCCGCGCGAGGTGGTAGGTCATCGAGTCCCAGTTGTTGGGGGCGGAGAGCGCGCCCGAGAGCAGCGTCGCCACGGCGATCGCCACTGGGGCCAGGAGCAGCACCGCGTCCCAGAGCCCGACGCGGGGGAGGTCGACGGGGCCGGGACGTCGGCGCCAGACACCCACGAGCACGACCGCCAGGGCCAGCGCCCAGGCCGTGGCGATCACCGGGCGGGTGAGCCCGTGCGCGAGGCTCGTGAGTTCGACCAGAGCGACCGCAACCACGGCAGTGAGCGTGGCGGCGCGCAGGAGCGCCTGTCGCAGGTCTGCACAGCGGGGCAGGGCCCAGGCCACGGCCGCGCCGAGGAAGAGCAGGGGGAGGAGGGCGAGCATGGGGGAGCAGTAGGGGACGTGCACTGCCGGTGTCAACGAGGCAGTTCGGCCGGAGGTCCTGCCGCGGAGCGGGCCGTCTTCGTGGACCAAGCCGGTTTCCAAGGGCCAACCCGTCCAGTTGCCAGTTGCGCCGCAGTGGCGTACTCCACGGCCCGCAACGACGACCGCTTCCTGGAGGACCCCGTGTCCCACCACACTGCTGTCCACGACGACTCCCTGGCTGGCGAGCTGCAGCGCCTCACCGGGAAGAACGTCGCGGCCTGCTACCAGTGCGGCAAGTGCTCGGCCGGCTGCCCGATGGCCGAGGAGATGCCGCTGAAGACGCACCAGATGCTGCGGCTGGCGCAGCTCGACCAGCGCGACAAACTCCTGGCGAGCGAGTCCCCGTGGCTCTGCCTCACCTGCGAGACCTGCACGGCGCGGTGCCCCAACGAGGTGGACCCGGCGCGGCTCATCGACGGGTTGCGGGAGGTGGCGTTCCGCGCCGACCCGGGCAAGGCGCCCCGCCACATGCGGGCGTTCCACCAGTCGTTCCTCCAGCAGATCCGCAGTCACGGGCGGGTCTTCGAGTTCGGCCTGGTGCTCGGCTACAAGCTGCGCTCCGGCGCGCTCTTCGACGACGTGCTCAACGCCCCCGGGATGTTCGTGCGCGGCAAGCTCGCCCTCGCGCCCCAGAACATCGAGGGCAAGGACGAGGTCCGCGGCATCTTCGAGGCCTGCGCGGCCGCCCACGCCAAGAAGGAGACGCCGTGATGAAGCTCGGCTACTACCCCGGCTGTTCGCTGCACTCCGGCGCCAAGGAGTTCGACCTCAGCCTCAAGGCGCTCGCCGCGCCCCTCGGCTTCGAGCTCGACGAGGTGAAGGACTGGTCCTGCTGCGGGGCGTCTTCCGCCCATGCCACCGACCACCTGCTCGCGGTCTCGCTCGCGGCGCGCAACCTCTCGCTCGCCGAGGCCCAGGGCCACAAGCAGGTGATGGCTCCCTGCGCGGCCTGCTTCAGCCGCCTCGCCACCGCGCGCCACGAGCTGGCCCACGACGCGGAGCTGGCCAGGACCGTCGCCCCGATGCTGAAGCGGCCGTTCCAGAACGGCGTCGAGGTCCAGAACGTGGTGGGGATGCTCCAGGGCCTCTCCCCCCAGATCAAGGCCAAGGCGCAGCCGATGAACCTGAAGGTGGCCTGCTACTACGGCTGCCTGCTGCTGCGCCCGCCCGAGGTGGCCCGCTTCGACGACCCGGAGGACCCGCGCTCGATGGAGGACGTGGTCTCCGCGGCTGGGGCCACGCCGGTGAAGTGGGGCAAGCGCCTGGACTGCTGCGGCGCCGGCTTCTCGCTCTCCCGGACCGGCTCGGTGGTGCGCATGGGCCGCGAGATCCTCGCGAGCGCCAAGGCCGCCGGGGCCCAGGCGGTGGTGGTCGCCTGCCCCATGTGCCACAGCAACCTCGACCTGCGGCAGTCGGCGATGGAGACCCGCGGCGAGCCGCTGGGCCTGCCCATCCTCTTCCTCACCCAGCTCGTCGGGCTGGGGCTGCGCCTGTCCCCCGAGGTGCTCGGCCTGAAGCGGCACTTCGTGGCCGCCACCTCGGTGCTGCAGGCCCTGGCCGCCCCCGCCCACCCCCAGCTCCCAGCCTGACGGAGAACCCATGTCCCGCATCGGCGTCTTTGTCTGTCACTGCGGCGAGAACATCGGCCGGACCGTGGACTGCGCCGCGGTCGCCAAGGCCCTGGGCGAGCTGCCCGGCGTCGCGCACTCGGTGGACTACAAGTACATGTGCTCGGACCCGGGCCAGCTGCTGGTGAAGCAGGCCATCGCCGAGAAGAAGCTCGACGGCGTGGTGGTGGCCGCCTGCAGCCCGCGCATGCACGAGAAGACCTTCCGGCGCGCGTGCTCCGGCGCCGGGCTGAACCCCTACCTCTGCGAGATGGCCAACATCCGCGAGCACTGCTCGTGGATCCACGAGGACCGCCAGGACGCGACCCTCAAGGCCATCGCGCTGGGCCGGGCGATCATCGAGAAGGTGAAGCACGACCAGCCGCTCTCGCCCATCCGCATCCCCATCGAGAAGCGGGCCCTGGTCATCGGCGGCGGCATCGCCGGCATCCAGGCCGCGCTCGACATCGCGGACGGCGGCGGCGAGGTGGTGCTGGTGGAGAAGGAGCCCTCCATCGGCGGCCACATGAGCCAGCTCTCGGAGACGTTCCCCACGCTCGACTGCAGCCAGTGCATCCTCACCCCGCGCATGGTCGAGGCCTACCAGCACCCGCGCATCAAGCTGATGGCCTACAGCGAGGTGGAGTCGGTCTCGGGCTACATCGGCAACTTCGAGGTGAAGGTCCGCCGCAAGGCCCGCTCGGTGGACGAGGACAAGTGCAACGGCTGCGGCGCCTGCCAGACCGCCTGCCCCAACAAGAAGATCCCCAGCGAGTTCGAGCAGGGGCTGGGCAAGCGCACCGCCATCTACGTCCCCTTCCCGCAGGCGGTGCCCAACATCCCGGTCATCGACCGCGCCAACTGCGCGCTCTTCAAGGGCCGGGCGAAGGGCCTCAAGAAGGACGCCTGCGGCAAGTGCAAGGAGGCCTGCGGGCGCCAGGCGGTGGACTTCGACCAGCAGGACGCCTTCACCACCGTGAAGGTGGGCGCGGTCGTGGTCGCCACCGGCTACCAGCTCTACTCCATCGGCAAGGACCAGCCGAACGACCGCATCAAGGGCTACGGCGAGTACGGCTACGGCACCATCCCCGACGTCATCGACGGGCTGCAGTTCGAGCGCCTCGCCTCGGCCTCCGGGCCCACCGGCGGCAAGATCCTCCGGCCCAGCGACGGCAAGGAGCCCAAGAAGATCGTCTTCCTGCAGTGCATCGGCTCGCGCGACCCGGCCAAGGGCATCGAGTACTGCTCGAAGATCTGCTGCATGTACGTGGCGAAGCACACCATGCTCTATCGCCACAAGGTCCACGACGGGAAGGCGTACGTCTTCTACATGGACGTGCGCGCCGCCGGTAAGGGCTACGACGAGTTCGCGCGGCGGGCGGTCGAGCAGGAGGGCGCCATCTACCTGCGCGGCCGGGTGAGCAAGCTCGAGCGCGTGGGCGACGCGGTGCGCGTGTGGGGCACGGACACGCTCTCCGGGCAGAACATGACCATCGACGCGGACCTCGTCGTGCTGGCCACGGCGATGCGGCCGCAGCCGGGCATCGAGTCGCTCGCGCAGAAGCTGTCGGTCAGCTACGACGCGCACGGCTTCATCAACGAGGCCCACCCCAAGCTGCGCCCGGTGGAGACCAACACCGCGGGCATCTTCGTGGCCGGCGCCTGCCAGGCCCCGCGCGACATCCCCGACGCGGTCTCCATGGCCTCCGGCGCGGCGACCAAGGTGCTGGGGCTCTTCTCCAACAAGGAGCTGGAGCGCGAGCCCACCGTCGCGGTGGTGGACGAGGCGGGCTGCGCCGGGTGCTTCCACTGCGAGCGCGTGTGCCCGTATGGCGCGGTGGAGCGCAAGGAGCTCAAGGACCGCAAGGGCAACCTGCTGCGGGTCGTCGCCTACGTGAACAAGGGCGTGTGCCAGGGCTGCGGCACCTGCCAGGCCACCTGCCCCTCGAAGAAGGTGGAGCTGCAGGGCTTCACCGACGAGCAGATCTTCGCGGCCATCAACGCCCTCTAGGAGCCCGGACAGACCATGGACAACAAGACTCCACAGGCCGGCGAGAAGGGCTTCGAGCCCAAGGTCGTGGCCTTCGTCTGCAACTGGTGCACGTACACGGGCGCGGACCTCGCGGGCACCAGCCGCCTGCAGATGGCCCCCAACGTGCGCGTGGTGCGGCTGCCCTGCACCGGGCGCATCGACCCGCTCTTCGTGACCAAGGCGTTCGAGCGCGGCGCCGACGGCGTCATCGTCAGCGGCTGCCACCCCGCGGACTGCCACTACACGGCGGGCAACTACCACGCGCGCCGGCGCTTCGCGATCTTCCGCGAGGTGCTGGGCTTCATGGGCGTGGACACCCAGCGCGTCACCTTCTCCTGGGTCTCGGCCTCCGAGGGCGGGAAGTGGCGCGACGTGGTGAACGACACCACCGCGAGGGTGAAGGCGCTCGGCCCGTTCGTCGAGTACCAGGGCCTGTCGGCCGGGCCGAAGGCCGCCGCGGAAGGGCGAGGCTAGCCATGCAAGAGCTGCAAGAACTCGCGAAGAAGCTGCTCACCGACGGGACCGTGAAGGTGGTCATCGGCTGGGAGGAGGGCCCGCGCGGCGTCCGCCCCGGCCTGGTCACCGACCCCGCGCAGACCGGCCGCCTGGTGTTCGACGCGCGCTGCGTGCAGAACCTGGCGACCTACCTGAACCCGCGCCGGCCGCAGGTGGCGAAGCTGGGCAAGCCGGCCATCGTGGTGAAGGGGTGCGACGCGAAGGCCGTCGCGGGGCTCATCCGCGAGAGCCAGGTGAAGCGCGAGGACGTGGTCATCATCGGCGTGCGCTGCGGCGGGGTGGTGCGTGAGCCCACCGAGGCCGCGACGCTCACCGACCAGACCGTCGCCGACCGCTGCGGCAACTGCGACTGCCGCGAGCCGAAGCTCGTCGATCACCTGCTGGGCACTCTGCCCCCGGCGCCGCCGGTCTCGACGCGGCGGGCGCAGAAGCTCGCGGAGCTCGAGAAGCTGGCCCCGAAGGAGCGCTGGGCGTTCTGGCAGCAGCAGCTCGAGGGGTGCATCCGCTGCCACGCGTGCCGCGAGATCTGCCCGCTCTGCTTCTGCTCCACCTGCGTCGCGGACAAGAGCCGCCCTCAGTGGATCGAGACCTCGGCGACCCCGCGCGCCAACCTCGCCTGGCAGATGACCCGGGTGATGCACCTGGCCGGGCGCTGCGTGGAGTGCGGGGAGTGCGAGCGGGCCTGCCCCAGCGACATCCCCATCGGGCTCATCAACCGGCACATCGCACAGGCGGTGCAGGAGCGGTTCGGGTACCGGGCCTCGGACGACCCCTCGGTCCCGGCCCCGGTGGGCGCCTTCAAGACCGACGACACCCAGGAGTTCATCCTGTGAAGACCAAGTCCATCTCCCAGAGCGATCTCGCAGGGCTCGTGGCCGACCTCGTGGCCGCCGGGACGCGCGTCCTCGCCCCCGCCAAGGTCGGCGAGCGCGCGGAGTACCGGCCCATCAAGGACCTTGCGGAGGCTGCGCTCGGCGGCCCGCTCCCCAAGCGCTCCCTGAAGGAGTTCTTCCTCCCAGCGAGCGAGGTGCTGCTGCGCTGGAAGCAGAAGAAGAACGACGTGGAGATCGAGGAGGTCCCCACCACCTTCGCGCCGCAGGTCATCCTCGGGGCGCGGCCCTGCGACGCGGCCGGCGTGCAGGTGCTCGACAAGGTCATGGGGTGGGACTACCGCGACGAGCTCTGGTTCGGCCGACGCGAGGCGACCACCCTCGTCAGCCTGGCCTGCCCGGGCGTCGACGGCGCTTGCTTCTGCCACTCGGTCGGGCTCTCGCCGGACGCGCGCAAGGGCAGCGACGTCCTGCTCATTCCCGCGGAGGGCGGCTTCGTCGCCGAGGCGGTGACGCCGAAGGGCGAGGCGTTCCTCGACCGCAAGCAGTTCGGCGAGGCGAAGGGGCAGGCGGCGGCCGAGGCGTTCAGCAAGGCGGCGGCGGAGAAGGTGGCGAAGAACCTGCCGGTGCTCCCCAAGGGCTTCACCTCCTGGCTCGACAAGAACTTCGACAACGCCGAGTGGAAGGGCATCGCCCAGCGCTGCAACGGGTGCGGGGCGTGCGCCTCGGTGTGCCCCACCTGCCACTGCTTCGACATCGTGGACGAGCCGGAGGGCGTGGACTGCGGCGCACGCCGGCGCAACTGGGACTTCTGCGCCACCTGCAAGTTCACGCTCCATGCGTCGGGGCACAACCCGCGCGAGACCCAGAACGAGCGCTTCCGCCAGCGGGTGATGCACAAGTTCTCCATCTACCCCAAGCGCTTCGAGGAGATCCTCTGCACCGGGTGCGGCCGCTGCGTGCGCGCCTGCCCGGCCGGCATGGACCTACCGGAGATCCTCGGGCACCTCATCCCCCAGGCCGCCCAGGGAGGCGCGCGATGAACATCTACCAGCCGCACCTGATGCGCGTGGAGGAGGTGGTCGAGGAGACCCCCGACACCCGCACCTTCAAGCTCACCTTCAAGGACCCGAAGGTGGGCGGCGACTTCCAGTTCCTCGCCGGCCAGTTCGGTGAGTACTCGGTGTTCGGCGAGGGCGAGTGCACCTTCTGCATCGCCTCTGCGCCGACGCGGAAGGGCTACATCGAGTGCAGCTTCAAGGCGGCGGGCAAGGTCACGCAGGCCCTGCGCAAGCTGAGCCCGGGGGACGTCATCGGCTTCCGCGGACCGTACGGCAACAGCTTCCCGCTCGACCAGATGAAGGGCCACTCGGTGGTCTTCGTCGCCGGCGGCATCGGCCTCGCGCCGGTGCGCTGCGTCATCTGGAACGTGCTCGACCTGCGCGACCAGTTCAAGGACGTGACCATCGTCTACGGCGCCCGCTCGGTGGGGGACCTCGTCTACAAGCGCGAGCTCGAGGAGTGGGCGAAGCGCGCGGACGTGAAGCTCTGGCAGACCGTGGACCCCGGCGGCCAGACCCCCGACTGGAAGGGCGAGGTGGGCTTCGTCCCGGCCATCGTGGAGAAGGCGGCGCCCTCGGCGAAGGACGCGTACGCGGTCGTCTGCGGCCCGCCGATCATGATCAAGTTCACGCTGCCGGTGCTGACCAAGCTGGGGTTCGCCGAGGACCGCATCTACACGACCCTCGAGACCCGCATGAAGTGCGGGCTCGGCAAGTGCGGACGCTGCAACATCGGGCCGGTCTACGTGTGCAAGGACGGACCGGTGTTCACCGCCGCGCAGCTCAAGGACCTGCCGCCCGAGTTCTGAGCCTCGGGACCTCGGCGCCTGGACTAGGGCGAGGGGTGGGACCGAGCCCACTGGGAGGAAGAGACAGGGGATTGGTCCCCCTCTCCCAGGGAGACGGCGACGAAGGAGCCGGAGCCCGCCCGGGAGGAGGGTCGGGGTGGGGGCCCGGAGGCTCCGCACTGCGGACCTTCTCGTGTGTGGGGAGCCGCGCCCCGGACTACGCGTCTGGGGGCGGAGGCGGCGGGCTGGGCGTCACGCGCACGCCGAACACGATGCGCACCCGGCCAGAGGGAGTCACCACCACGAGGTTGGGCAGCCCCGGTCCGGGGAGCGCGCGCTGGTTCGGGGATTGCGGCTGCGGCGGCTCCACCTCCACCCGGTAGCCTGCCGCGAGCAGCGCCCCGGTGGCATTGCCCACGATGATGTTGGCCAGCTCTGCGATCGCGTCCGCCTGCAGCGCCTCGATGGGTCGCGCCTCGGGCGAGGGCGCGAGCATCGTCCCCGCCACCTTGTCCGCGAGGCTGGGGTCGAACGCCCAGTAGATGGTGCCCTCCAGCCCGCCGTGCAGGTCGATGCGCAGCATCACCGTGGAGGCCGGAAGCTCACGGGCCAGCTCCATGCGCTCGAGCGTGGTCTCGCTCCCTGCGAGGACGCGCAGCTGCTCCAGGGCCGGGACCAGGAAGGCATTCACGACGTCGGCTTTTATCCGCAACGCCATCGTCCCTGCTCCTAGCGCGTCACGCGCAGCACTTCCTGCGTCGTGGTGATGCCGCCGAACAGCCGCTTGAGGGCCTGGTGGCGCATCGGCTTGAACCCACCCGCGACCGCGTCGGCGCGGAGCTCCTCCGCGGTCGCCCCCTTGCCGATGCGCGCCTTCATCGCCTCGTCCACGACGAGGATCTCGCGGATGGCGGTGCGGCCCTTGTACCCGGTGCGGTTGCACAGCTCGCAGCCCTTGCCCCGGTGCAGCTTCACGCCGGGCGGCAGCCGCGGCAGTCCCAGGCCCTCCAGCTCCTCGGCCGTGGGCTCGTAGGGCTCCTTGCAGCCCTCGCAGACGCGCCGGATGAGCCGCTGCGCGATGACCCCGATGAGCGCCGGCGCGACCAGGAACGGTTCGATGCCCATCTCGGTGAGTCGGGTGATGGCGCTGGGCGCGTCGTTGGTGTGCAGCGAGGAGAGCACCAGGTGCCCGGTCAGCGCCGCCTCCGAGGCGATCTGCCCGGTCTCGGGGTCGCGGATCTCGCCGACCAGGATGACGTTCGGGTCCTGCCGAAGGATCGAGCGGAGCGCCGCCGCGAAGGTCATGCCGCGCTTGGGGTTCACCGGCACCTGGTTGATGCCCACCAGCTGGTACTCGACCGGGTCCTCGACCGTTACCACGTTCAGCTCGGGCGACTTCACCGCGTTGAGCGCGCCGTAGAGCGTCATGCTCTTGCCGCTGCCGGTCGGGCCGGTGACCAGCACCATGCCCCACGGCGAGCGGATGAGCTTGTTGAACGCCACCAGCTGCTCCTGGTCGAAGCCCAGCTCGGTCAGCGGGAGGCACGCCCGGCTGTTGTCGAGGATGCGGCAGCAGACCTTCTCGCCGAAGTACGTGGGCAGCACCGAGACGCGCAGGTCGATGTCGCCCTTGGCACGCCGGAGCTTGATGCGCCCGTCCTGCGGCGACTGCCGCTCGGAGATGTCGAGCTGGCTCATGACCTTGATGCGTGAGACGAGGCCGGCGTGTGCGCTCGCCGGGAGCGTCTCGATGAGCCGCAGCGCCCCGTCGATGCGGAAGCGGACGGCGGTCTCTTTCTCCAGCGCCTCGATGTGGATGTCGCTCGCCCGCATCTCCACCGCCTGGGCGATGAGCCGGTCGGCCACCGAGGTCGCCTCTTCTATCTCCTCCCTCGAGACCGTCTCCTCGCCGCGGCGCTCCTCGACCACCTGCAGCGACTCGTAGAGCCGCTTGATCGCCCGGTCGATCTCGGGCCAGGTCGCGACCACGGTGATGATGCTGCGGTGCAGCTCGCCCGAGAGGCCGTCGAACAGCTCCAGGCGCGTCGGGTCCGCGGTGGCGATGGTCAGCTCGCCCGGGCTGGCGAAGGTGGGGACGAACCGCTTGCGCTCGCACATCGACCGCGAGACCAGCCGGCCCAGCTCCGCGGGCAGCTCCTCGCCGTCGAGCTCCATGCGCGGCAGGTTCAGCTGCGCGGCCACGAAGTTCGCGACGTCGTCCAGGGTGTCGAACCCCGCGGCCTTCAGCGCCGAGGCGCTGGGCGCGTCCTGACGCAGCAGGGCCAGGGCCTGCTCCCGGCGCGGTCCCACGCGTCCGGTCTCCCCGGTCCGCGCGAGGCTGGGCTGCGTCACTGCCATGAAGCCGCGTCCTCTCCCGGCCCGCAGGCCGTCTCTGCCCGGGTGCTCTCCTCAGCCCCCGCCGAAGAGCTTGTCGATGTCGTCCTGCGAGACCT
>CAZAIE010000025.1:0-18258 GCA_964485035.1 uncultured Myxococcaceae bacterium
TCGGGTCCATCGATGCGCTCCGCCGCATGCAGGCCCTCCTGCGCGCGCTGCTCGAGGAAGCGGCAGATGCCCGGGAGCAGCGCCAGGCCGTGGCGCGCCAGGAGCATGGGCCAGGCCCGCTCGGTGCGCGCCCACCAGTGCCCGGGCGAGGTCTCGGCGAGCAGCGCGCGCAGGAGGGCCTGCATGCGGCGGAGCGCATCGATGGACCCGAGGTGGCGCCGGGGGTGGCGGGGGCGCTGCTGCGGCTCAAGTCGCTGCGCGGACCTGCCGAGGCCTGGCTGCGGGCACACCCAGAGCCAGCGGCGGTGGGGCTGATCCCCGCGGCGGTGGGCGCACCGGGGCCGTCGCGCGAGGCGGCGCTGGCGGCGCTGCGCTTCCTGGCCCGGGACCGCAAGTGGGAGGTGGTGGAGCAGGTCGCCCGTCGCTACGGGGCGGAGGTGCACGCGGCGATCGCGCAGGAGGTCCGCGACTTCGACCCGCTGCTGCTCTTCCCCACCAAGCTCCCCAAGCTGCCACCGTTCTTCCAGCCGACCACGCTCCCGCCCCTCGCGCTGAAGGCGGGCGGGGTGCTGCCGCCGGAGGCCGTGAGCAACCTGGGCCTGATGCTCGCCTTCAGCCCGCTCGACGCGCCCTACGCCGGCCTGGCGCAGGTGAAGGAGGCGTGCGCGGCGGCCTCGCTTCGCGAGTGGTCGTGGGCGGTGTTCCAGGCATGGATGGCGCTGGGCGCGCCGGGCGCCGAGTCGTGGGCGCTGCGGCAGCTGGGCTTCTTCGGCGACGACGAGTTCGTGCGCCGGCTGGCGCCGCTGGTTCGCGCCTGGCCGGGAGAGAAGGCGGCGGCACGGGCGGTGGAGGGGCTCAAGGTGCTGGGGGCCATCGGCACCGAGCTGGCCCTGCTCACGCTCAACGCCATCGCCGACAAGTCCAAGTTCGCGAGCATCCAGGAGACGGCCACCGAGATGATGGACCGGGTGGCGGAGCAGCTGGGGCTGGGCCGCGACGACCTGGCGGACCGGCTGGTGCCGGACCTGGGCCTGGACGCGCGCGGGACGCTGCGGCTGGACTTCGGTCCACGCCAGTTCACGGTGGGGCTCGACGAGGCGCTGGCGCCGGTGGTCTCGGACGGCTCGGGCGCGGTGCTCAAGGACCTGCCCAAGCCCGGCAAGTCCGACGACGCGGAGAAGGCGAAGGCGGCGGTGGAGCAGTACAAGGCGCTGAAGAAGGACGTGAAGGCCCTCGCCGGGGCGCGCATCCAGCGGCTGGAGTCGGCGATGCTGCTGCGGCGGCGCTGGCTGGCGGCGGAGTGGCGCACGCTCTTCTTGGAGAAGCCGCTGATGCTGAACCTGTCGCGGCGCGTGCTCTGGGGTGCGTACGGCCAGGGCCGGGCGCCCCAGCACCTCTTCCGGGTGGCGGAGGACGGCTCGCTCGCGGACGTGCAGGACTCGGGCTGGGCGCTGCCCGCGGGGCTCGAGGTGGGCCTGCCGCACCCGCTGGATCTGGACGCGGAGCAGCGGGCGGGCTTCGCGCGCCTCTTCGGCGACTACCAACTCCTGCAGCCTTTCGAGCAGCTGGGGCGGTCGGTGCACGAGCCGACGGCCGAGGAGCGCGAGGCCAGGGCGCTCACGAGCCTGGAAGGCCTGGAGCTGCCGGCGCCCAAGCTGGTCTTCGGCCTGGAGCAGCGGCGGTGGGTCCGGGGCGGGGCCGAGGACGGCGGTTCGTTCTGCAACCACGACCGCGAGCTCGGCGCGGTCTCGGTGCGGGTGCGCTACACGGGCGCGGTGGCCATGGGCGCGGTGGAGGAGGGCAGCACACTCACCATCGAGGCGGTGGAGTTCCGTCGCGGGGGTGAGGGCGAGGCGCTGCCCATCGCCGAGGTGGACCCGATTCTCGTGAGCGAGGTGCTGCGCGACCTGAGGGCGGTCGCGGGGTAGCACGAGCCAGACCGCGCCGTTCTTGCGCACCAGGACTATCTCCGCACCGGCGTTGCATTCCTCCATCCGACGCCTGGGAGTGGCGACTGAGTCACTCGCCTTCGGGCAGCTCCACCGCCACACGCTGCACGTCTGGACGCGCGCTCACCTCGAGCGGCCGGCACGCGACCGGCCCCACCGGCGGCCCGGCGCGACGGACGCACAGCACGTGCTCACCGGGCTCGACCGCAGGGAGCACCGCGGTGTGCGGGGGCAATTCGTCGGCCAGCGCGCTCCACCACTCGGAGCTCACCGACCGCGCCGCCTTGCCGAGCGCTTCCAGCTCCTCCGCCCGCACCGCCCTCGTCCCGCGCGGCGCGAGGTACACGAAGGCCGCAACGGGTGAGCCTCGCGCCGTGCCCTGGACCTGCAGCACCGGCTGCACGGGAATCTCGAGATCGAGCGAGCGCTGCTCGCCCGGACCGAGCACGACGCGGGTGGTCCGCTCGTCCTGCTCGAACACGATCGTGAGCAGCTCCAGCCGATAGGCGCCGCCCCAGCCGACGACGTACTCGCCGGGAGGCAGGCGATCGAGCCTGTAGGAGCCGTCGGCCTCGCTGGTGACGAACGCCCGGGAGAGCGTGCCCGCCTCCGAGTCGAGGACGGCGGTGATGGCGCCCTGCAGCGCCCGGCCGCCGCGCGTGAGCTGCCCAGAGATCGACCCCGTGGGCTGCAGGACGAGGACCAGGGGCCCCTGCCCTGGTGACACCTGGACGTGAGGTGAGCTGCCGCGCACGGGGTGCTCCGCGGCGGCCACCCGGACTCCCTTCTCCAGCCCGGAGAGCACGAAGGTTCCCTGGCTGTCGGTGAGCGTCTCCTTGCCGTCCTCGTAGGGCACCGCCGAACCGAGCGCCAGGTCCAGCTCCCCGCCCAGCTCGCGCGCGGCGATCACCCGCGCTCCCGCGACCGGGCCCTGCGCATCGCGCACCTCTCCGCGCAGCGTGCGTCCGCGCGAGACGACCAGCGTCCCCACGTCGCCGACGCCTCCCTCGGGAACCCTGGCCAGCGCCCGCGCCTCCGCGAACTCGGGACCCTGCACCCTCAGCCCGTGGTCGCCCGCTGGAACCCGCTCGAGGTGGAAGCTGCCGCCGGGCCCGAACTCCTGGCGGTCGGCCACGTCGTCCTCCAGCTGCACCGCGAACCGCGCCGGGACCGTCCCGTCCTCGAAGGCCACGCGGCCGCGCACCCCACCCTCGGCCAGCACCAGGCGTGCATCGAGCGTCCCGGTCTCGACCTCCACCCGGCTGCCGCGGACGAGCCGGGAGTCGAGCCTGGGGAAGGGCGAGCCGGGCGCGACGGCCTGCAGGACGTGGCGTCCCGGAGCCAGCCCGCGCAGCGCGAAGCGGCCATCGGGCCCGGTGAGCCCGGCCGGCGGGTCGCGAGGCAACGCGAGGATCGAAGGGTCGTCCGCGAGGCGGACCACGACCTCCGCGCGCGGCGCTCCGTCGGTGCCCACGACCACGCCCTCGATGACCCCGTCCTCCTCGAGGACGAGCGTGGTCTCGGGCGCCGGGCCACCTGCGAGGTCCACCACGCGCGTCTTCGAGACCGCCCCGGCGTCGCTGGCCACGAGCGCCACCGCCCCGCGCGGCAGTCCACGCAGCTCGAAGGTCCCGCGCGCATCGCAGAGCGTGCGCCGGCCCGCGCGCAGGGAAGGCGCGTGGTCGAACACCGCGGAGACCTCTGCGAAGGGCGCCGCCGCGCCGGCGTGGGTCAGCACCCGGCCACGAACGGAGGTCCCCTCGCCGAGCTGGAGCCAGTGGCGTTGCTGGGGACTCACGCCATCCGCGTCGAAGGGAGCCGTGACTGCGGGAGCCCAGTCCGGGTGGCTCGCGCGCAGGCGCCAGGTGCCACGAGCCACCGCATCGAAGCGGAACTCGCCGCCCTCGCTGGTCCGCACCGACTCGGGCTCGGGTGCGAACAGGAGCGCCCCGGACGCCCGCTCGAGCTCCACCGTCGCCCCCGGGACCCGGGCCCCGGACGGGGCCACCACGGTCCCGGCGAGGAGCGCGCCGGGCAGCAGCGCCAGGGCCAGCCGATCGTGTGCGCCCCTGCTGCCCGAGGGAAAGACCTCCTTGCGTGCGGGCGCGTAGCCCCGAGCCACGGCGCGGACGGTGAACCTGCCCGTCGTCAGCCCTCGCAGCGCGGCGACGCCGGACGCAGCGGTGGTCTCGGAGAGCGCGAGCGATTGGATCTCGACCGTGGCGCCGGGGAGCGGGCGGTCGGTCGTGGCGTCGAGGACCAGGACGTCGAGGCGGGCGGCGGAGTTCAGGCGCAGCAGCACCGGCGCCGAGTCGGGGGACACGGTGAGACGCAGCGGACCAGCGCTCGAGTCGCCGTGGCGGGCGACGACCTCGTAGCTGCGTCCGGCCAGACCGGACATGGAGAAGTAGCCCTGCAGATCGGTGGTCGTCCGGCGCGAGGGCCGGGCCTCGACCTGGACCACAGCTGCGGGGACCGGCCGCTCCGCCTCGTCCACGACGAAGCCCTCGAGCGTGAGCAGCCCTGGTGGCTCGTCGTCCTGCACGGTCCGCGCGGGCAATGAGACGACTCGGGAGCTCGGCGGTACGGCCACGGCCGCACGCTGGGCCGGGCGTGCGGGCAGAGGAGCGGGTTGGAGGAGGCGCCACGCTCCTGCGCCCAGGATCACGGCCAGGGCTGCAACGGCCAGAAGGGTCACCAGCTGTCTGCGGCGGCGCGGAGTCATGCCGGAGTCTAGTGCCCACCGACCGGCCGTTCCGTCGGCGATTGGGGTGCCCCGGACTCCCGCTTCTGCCGGGCCTGCTCCAGCGCCTTCTGGATGGACTCCGCGGCGTGCTTGCGCGCGCGCTCGCCCACCTCCTCCATGACCTGGTCTTGGCGCTCCTTCTCCTGGGACGAGACCTGCCACACCGCGCCGGCGACGAGCAGCGCGAGCCCGAGCAGGACGCCGAGGATGGCGAGGGTGCGCTGGCTGCGCGAAGGCAGGGGCTGGGGCGGCGCGGGCAGCTGCGGCAGCCAGCCGACCACCGCCGTGGCGATGTTCTCGGCGGTGTCCTTGCCCCACGCGTTCCCGGAGAGCGCGGGCCGCTGCGGGCCGGTCTCGGGCGACCAGCCGTACAGCTCGGGGACGCCGCGGGGCGTGAAGCCGAGCGGCTCCAGCTCCTTCCCGAAGAGGTCGATGTCCACGAAGACGAGGTGGCATCCCGCGAGTGGCCCGGCAAGGGAGGGGGCCTGGACCGCGTCCTTCAGCGCCTTGCACGGCGGCGCCCAGCGGGCACTCAGGACCACGACGACGCGGACGCCGGGCGAGACCAGGGCCTTCAGCGCCTCGGCGAGCGGCGTGCCGGCGGCCAGTTCGGTCAGCTTCACGGGAGCGGGCATGCCCCGATGCTGCTCCAGGTCGGGAAGGGGAGCCAGCGACCGGCCCCCGCTGGCCGCAGCGGATGACCGGGCCTGCGGCCACCCGGGGGGCCGCCCGGGGAAAGTGTCGCGCACAGCGCTTCACGGACCTAAGGTACGCGCCCCGGCGCGGGTGCCGGGACAGGAGCGGTCCATGGCGTTGTCGATGACGCGGCGCGTGCGGTGCAACACCCTGGGCACCATCGAGCTGACGGCGCTCGAGGACGCGGTCCTCGCCCACCCCTACGTGCAGCGGCTCAGGCGCATCGGGGCGCTGGCGTTCCTCCCGCTGGTCTTCCCCGGCGGCGCGCACTCGCGCTTCGTGCACTCGCTGGGCGCGATGCACCTGGCCGGCGTGGCCTGGGAGAAGCTGCTGCGCAACCAGCGCCGCCTCGCCGAGACCGCGCGCAACGAGTGGGACTTCCCCGCGCAGGAGCTGCAGGGCCCGGGCGGGCTCCTCCACGGGCTGCTCGCGCCCACCTTCCCGCTCATCTCCGAGGTGCTCGAGGACGACCGCACGCTCCAGGCGCTGCGGCTCGCGGCGCTGCTCCACGACCTCGGCCACCCGCCCTTCTCCCACAGCGGCGAGCGCTTCCTTCCGAGCTGGGAAGCGACCCTGGCCGCCCAGCGCGGGGCCACGGCGCCCTGGCTGGTCGAACACCTGGAGCGCGAGGTCCTCGCCTGCTCCCGCCGCGGGAAGGACCCCGCCCAGGCCGCCCCCACCCACGAGGTCTTCACGCTGCTCCTCGCCGAGCGCGTGCTGCGCGACACCCTCGCCGCCCGGCCGGACCTCGCCGGCGCGCTCGACCCGCGGGACGTCTGCGCGGTCGTCGCCCCGGAGGTCGGGGTCTCGCCCGGCTCGCCGCTGGGCCGCCACGGCACCGCCGGGCTCTGCCACGAGCTCATCGCCGGCGAGCTGGACGTGGACCGCATGGACTACCTGGTCCGCGACTCGCGCGAGTGCGGCGTGGTCTACGGCATCTTCGACGCGGACCGCATCCTCGACTCGCTGGCGCTGTACTTCGACCCGCGGGACCGCGGGCTGCACGTGGCCATCCGCTTCTCCGGCCTGGCGGCGTTCGAGGACTTCCTGCGCGCGCGCCACTCGATGTACCTGCAGGTCTACTTCCACAAGACCGGGGTGGCCTGCGAGGCGATGCTGCAGCACCTCTCCCGCCAGCTGGGCGGCTGCCGCTTCCCCGCCGAGGTCGAGCGCTACGCGGCCCTCGACGACCACAACGTGGGCGCCTTCCTGCGGGCCGAGGCCGAGCGGCTGCCCGACCCGGGGGCGCGGGCGCGCTTCCACTCCACGCTCGACGACCTGCTGCTGCGGCGCCGGCTGTGGAAGCGGGTCTGCGAGGTGGTGGAGATCGAGGGCGGCGACGGGACCTCCCCGGTCATCGCCGAGGCGGCGCGGTTCGTGGCCACCCTGGGCCAGCCGTGCGAGGTGGTCTCCTCCTCCAAGTCGCTCACCCGTTTCTCCCCCCGGGAGGCCGACGAGGGCAGCCGCAACTACCTGCGCCTCATCCGCAAGGACGAGCGCCAGGTGCCCCAGGTGGTCCCCATCGAGGACTACTCGCGCATCATCAAGGAGAACACGCTGGTCCACATCCAGCGGCTCTACGTCGAGGACGCGACCGGACCCGACGGCCGCAAGCTGGTGCGGCAGGTGCGCGAGCGGCTGGCGCGGGCCCCCGCCCACTGAGGGGCCCCCAACGGCCAGCAGCGGGAGTGCGACCCGCGGCATTACCTCCAGTCCGAGGGGAAACCATGAACCTCCTGCGCGCGGTCCTGGCGGCCCTGGTGTGCCTGGTCCCTGCGGGGGCTGACGGCGAGGAGCCGGCCGAGCCCTCGGCATGGGAGCGCTCCTCGCTGCGATGGGGATTGGTGCTCTGCCCGCCGGGGCTCTCCTGGGTCCACCTCCGGGCGGAACATGACAGCCTGCCGTATCCCACCGGACTGATCCTGAACCCCGACGTGTCCGGACATCTTCAGGTCGGCGCCCAGTTCGGCGAGCGCTTCGCGGTCTACCACCAGCTCGGGTACTCCTGGGGCGTCTCCCTCCTGCCGTCCACCGTGGGCACGTTCAGCTTCGGGGTCTGGTCGAGCGCCGCGGTGTTTGAGGTGACCCTCTTCCGGGTCCTCCAGTTCGCCGTGGGCCCGAGCCTGTTCGTGGGCCAGGTCTACGACTCGCCTTCGATGTGGGACCCGTACTTCTCGTGGCCGAACCCGGTCGGCGGGGGCGGAGTCGCGCGGCTGAACCTCGTCCTCCCCCCGCGCCGGTTCTACCGGCACTGGGGCTTCACCGTCGGGGTCCAGGGACAGTTCGCCCAGTTCGACGGCGGGCAGTTCTGGGACGTGGCGTTGTCCTTCGGCTTCGAGCGCTTCTGAGGCGTGGAACACTCGTCGCAGACGTGCCTGAACTACTACCGCTCGAAAGCTTCTCGGGGCGGGAGGATTTGTAGTGCACCGCAGCAACCGGCCGGCGGGTCGTGAGGCCTGCTCTCGACCCTCAACTGTCGACTGTCGACCGCGGCTCCGCCGCTGGATGGTCGGCACGAGCACTTCGGTTGCGGCGGAGCCGCGCTGCGTGGTTCGCGCCTGGGACGCGCCGAACGGGCTCGTCACCCCCTGGACTCGCGGCTATGGTCCCGCGGATGTCGCTCACCTCCAGCGTCCGGCGTCCTTGCCCGGAGTGCCAGCAGCCGCTCGAGGTCGTCGTGCACCAGTCCCTGGTGATCGGCGACGAGGCGACGCTGCAGTCCGTGCTCGAGAACCGGTTCCACGTCCTCGAGTGCCCGTGCGGAGCGCGCCGGCCCTTCGAGGTGGACTTCCTGCTCACCAACCAGCGCCGGGACCTGCTCCTCCAGGTCACGCTGGATGACGCGCACGTCCCGGAGATGGCCGAGGCCTTCCGGGAGCTGCTCCCCGAAGGCCCGACCCATGCGCGCATCGTCGAGAGCCGCGCGGCGGCGGTGGAGAAGCTGAGGCTGCACACCTGCGGCCTCGACGACGTGGCCATGGAGGTGGTGAAGCAGCTCGTCCGCGCCCAGCTCGGTGACCTCGAGGGGCGGCTGCAGGTGCTCTTCGAGCGGCTCGACGGCGAGCAGCTCGGGCTCTCGGTGCACGCGCCCGGCGAGCCGGTACGTCACGTGGCGCTCCCCAGGACGGCGCACGACAACGCCGTCGAGACCTTCGGGACCGCGGCGTGGTCCGCGTGCCTGGAGGTGAACGAGGCGCTCGCGGGCCGCATCGTCGCGAGCCAGCGTGCGGGGCGCCCCTCGGGCCTTCCCGAGGAGTACCGACGCGCTGCGCTGCAGGCGGCGACGCGCGCGACAGGGGCCATCTGGTGCGCCACCGAGAGGGCTTCCGACTCCGCGCTGCCCTTCGTCATCGAGCGCTTCGCGAGCCATCGGCGACCCGAGGAGCACCTGGCCGTGACCAATGGGGTGGGGGCGATGCCGGGCGCCGACGGCCAGCGTCTGGAGCTGGTCCTGCGCTCGCCGAAGCTCGGTCCCAGGCTCGTGAACGCGCTGGCCGCGCTCGCGCAGGCAACGCACGACCCGCAACGCACGCAGCCGCTCCGGGACTGGGACGTCGTGGCCTTCCCGGTGCCGCTCGCGGGCCTCGGCGGTGCGTGCCTGCGCCCGACCTGGCAGTGGCGCCCGCTGGGTGACGCGGTCTCGGTCTGGGAGGTCGTGCCGCTCACGAGCGCGGAGCTCGCGAGCGATCCGTCCGGACGCGCCCTGCTCGTCGAGCAGCTTCGCAGCCGGGACGAGACGTCGCTCCGCGAGCGATGGCTCCAGGTGCTGGGCTGCGAGGGAACGGCGCCGGGCTCGTCTCTGCTCGGGCGAATCGAGGCCACGTGCAGGCAGTAGCCGGTCCGTCGGCTCCTACGAGATCCGGACTTCCTTGATCGCCGCCTGCGCATGCACCGGGAGCAGGACCTCGGCGAGCAGCCGCGAGAGCCAGCGGTGGACGTTGCGGTTGGTCGGGTCCTCCCCGGGGCAGTCCACCAGCGCCCGCACCTGCGCGGTGCCCTTCTCCAGTCCCAACAACTGGCCGCCGATGACCCCGAGCCGGTTCGTGAGTTCCTCCCGCGCGGGAGGCTCGCCAGCGAAGGTCAACTCGACGTCCACGGTCTTCTGGTTGGACGGCTCTTCCGCGAGCAGCGAGAAGTAGCCCTTCACCGCGAAGGGCAGTTGGTGCATCCGGGCCCAGACGCGCTCGTAGGTGCGCTCGGCGTGGTGCTGGTATCCGAGCCGGCTGCCCACCGCCCCGGCGATGGCCACGAGGACCCCGGACGCGATCACCGCGGAGCGCAGGGACGGCGAAAGTTCAAAGCGATCGACGAAGATCGCCGCGCTGGCCCCGACCAGTGAGACCGCCCAGCCGGCGTACAGCGCCCCGGCGGTGCGTCCGTCGGCCAGCGCCCAGCGCACCCGGGCCTTCCGCGCGTGCCGCTCCGCGGCCTTCCAGGGTCGCTCTTCCAGTGCTTCGAGTTCCTCGACGATTCGGTCGAGCGCGCTCCCCATGTCTTCCTCCCCCGGGCTGCGGCTTACTCCTCGCCAGGCTCCACGGTCCGGCCCAGCGAGCGCAGGTACTCCTCCCACTCGATGGGCAGCATGTACTTCTTCTTGTTGTTGCAATCCTTGCAGGCGGGCACGCAGTTGCCTCGCGTGGACTTCCCGCCCCGGATGACTGGCACCACGTGGTCCATGGAGAGTTCGTCCCGCTTGAAGCGCCCGCCGCAGTAGTGGCAGACGCCACGGTCGAGGCGGTTGCTCCACCACTGGGTCTTGCGCAGCGCGCGCGCCTTCTCGCGCTCGCGCTTCACCTCTTCTTCAGTGACCTCGACGATGAACCATTCCACGGGGGCCTCACGCGTTCGGGCTGTTCATACCCCGGCGTCGCCACCTCACGCTCACTTCGGCCACGTCTTCTCGGGGATGGTCCAGCACGTGACTTCGCTGAGCACGACGCCATCACTGTCGCCCGGGTGGCTGCAGCCCATCAGGGCGCGGTGCTCACACCCGGTGGCCTCAAAGACATCCAGGTCGTTGAGCCTGGCCCGGAGGTCCTGGTCGTCCGCAAGAGTGTCGGCCTTCCACCTCGCCAGCCGCTCGGGATCCCGCTTCACCTCGTCGGGAGGCTGCTTGGGCTCACCTTGGATCGCGAGCAGGAGGTCGCCATAGCGGAGGTCGGAGCGCGCGCTCACCTCGACGCGGTTCTTTGGACAGCTGAACTCCTTGCCGAAGTGCTCGCGGGCCCCGGTCTTCAGTCGCTTGCACCCCGCCAGGAGCAGCAGCCCGACGATCAGCACCGCTTGGGATCTCCGCATGAGCACTCCTTCGAGTGGCCTGCCGCCTACTGCGCGAGTCCGAGCAACGCCCGGGTGGACTCTCAGCGCTGGGTCCTCTCGGGATGCCCGGCCTCGACCCCAAAGAGCTGCTCGGCCTGCTGCTGCGCGGCGTGCACGGCCTTGCCGAAGTCGCCCGCGTCCAGGAGCCGACGCTGGGGGTCCGTGAAGGGGAAGTCCTGGGGCGCCCAGCCTTCGACCTCGAACTCCACCTTCAGCGCCTCGCGGATGGGCAAGCCGGGCCCGAGTTCGCCGGGCAACGGGAGCGGCAGCACGCGCTGTCCCGCGCACGCCTGCTCGACGCTCGAGCGCACCTTTGCGTCCTCGACCCTCCACGGCGAGAGCGGGTTCGACAGCGAGTAGTTGCGCCGGGTCACCACGCGGACGTCGGGCAAGAGCCGGCTCGAGTCCCACCACACGCCGTCCAGGTCGTGCATGGCCTGCCGCCCGACGTCTCGCGGCACTGCCCCCAGCCGGCGGAGCGCCCGAGGCAACCAGGCGTCCATCGACGCGTCCCAGTCCCTGCGCGAGCGCACGCCCAGGGTCCGCACGATGCCCCCGGCGATGCGGATGCCCAGCAGGTTCGAGTACAGGTCCTCGGGCGAGAACGACGAGGCCCTCTCCGACCAGCTCGGCGTGGTGCGCCGGCCGTACCAGGACGCCAGCTCGTGGAACACCGAGAGCTGGAAGACCGAGTACTCCGCGAGACGCACCGCCCACTCCCAGCGGTCGGCCTCGGTCATGGCGGGGAGCGCCTGGAGCCGCAGACGGCGCACCGCCCCGTCGCCCGGGAGCGTCAGCACCGCGGGGCCAGGGAGCGCTGCCGCCAGCCGCATCGCCACGAAGACGGTGAGGTCGGCGTAGTCGCGCACGTGGGCGGTGTCGATGAACCCGCCGCGGCAGGTGTAGACGAGCCCGTCGCCCTCCATGCGCGCGAAGCGGTTCAGGTCGGAGTCGAAGGTGAGGGTCCCGTTGTCGTAGGCGTGCTTCCCCAGCTCCTCCACCGACTTGATGTTCGGGATCGTGTAGACCTGCGCCGAGCCGACGCCGATGCCCAGGTCCATCCCGAAGCCGCAGCAGGGCCGGGTGTGGTCCGGCTGGTCGATGGCTGGCAGAGAGGCGGGGTCGAACCGGTCCGGCGGACGGTCGGTCTCGCCCAGCGCTTCGGCGACGGCGTGCTCCGGCGCGCGCAGGCCGACGCCCGCAGACCAGTTCGGTCCGGCGCAGCCGAGGGTCAGCATCAGAGCGACGAGGGAAGGGGCGGAGCGCAAGGCGGCCCAGCTTAGTCCGGCCGGCCGTCCGCGGTCGCGCATCGCCGGGGGATGAATCCCCCGTCTCTACGTGGGACGGGACCCAGCTCGAATCAAGCCCGCTGCGCGGTCTGACTCATCGCCCCGGACGGCAGTGGGCAAAGGCGGCTTCGCATTTCGCCTGAGAACTGAACGTGTCGCCGCAGTCCGTGCCCTGGCAGGAGCAGTGCAACGTGATGCAGGCCCCGCCCTTCCAGACGACATGGTTGTCGTTGCACGCAGACGCGTAGCGAAGGTCGTCACGAGCGTCCTGGGCGCCGCAGAAGCCGACCGCTCGAGCGATCCGCGAGCGCGCCCCCAACGACAACAGGCCGATCGAGCTCACTCCCATGTCCAGGAGGACCGCTCCACCGAGCGAGAGGACGAACGCAAGCCCCAGGACACCCAAGAACCGCGGCCAACTCGAGCGAAGTCGCATGCCCGTTGGTCGAACGAGCCATTGAATGCGGGAAGCACCTCCCCATCCTTTGGGAAGCATTCGGCTTTCTGGAGGACCCGGCACCGGTGCGAACGTCACCGCCCCGAACCTCACAGCCGGTACGCGAGGCCCAGCATGGTGCGGAACGAGAACTGGGCGTGGCTGCCGCCCGGGACCATGAAGATGCTCGGGCCGAAGCGGGTGTCCACGGTCAGCGTCAGGGAGCGATCCACGCGGTACTCGAGCCCGAGCCCGGGCTGGATGGGGAACACGAACGAGACCTCGGGGACGAAGTACAGGGCCATCGGGAGCGACAGGGCCACGTTCACGGACAGGGACGGCGTGGCCAGGATGCCGGCGACGAGCTCCACCGGGAACTGCAGCCCGAAGAGCACGTCGCCGTCGCGGAAGCGGTAGTCGAAGCGCTCGAAGTAGCGGTAGTGCACCGAGTCCGAGGGGAACCAAGTGCGCAGTCCCGGGCTGACGCGCACGCCCACGTTGTACTTCCCGCTCTCGGCGAGCCCGAGCCGCACCACGGCGTTGAGCTTGAGCCCCGGCGCGATGACCGGGACGCCCTCGAGGCCGTAGTCGAAGCCGAAGGTCCCGCCCAGATCGAGCCGGCTGCTCTGTCCGTGGAGGAGGGTGAGGCTGATTCCCGGCCACCCCATCTCCGCCAGGAGGACGTTGCTCCCCGTGCCCACGTTCCCGCCGTTGAGCACCCAGCCCGAGCCGCCGCTGGGGGCGGGGGCGGACTTCACCGCCTCTTCCGCGGCAGCGCTCGAGGGAAGGAAGAGAAGGGTCGCGACGAGGGCAAGGGCGAAGCGGGTCAAGGCATCCTCCAAGACAAGGTCGTGGAGGAGTACGAGCGGCGTGGGGCGCCGGGAGAAAACGAGTGCCAGGCCTCCGAAAAGCCAAGCAATCTCAACTGGATATCGCAAGTCCACTGGGTCCACCCAATCGACCCAGTCCACGTCGACCAACGGGTGCCATGCTTCCTGGATTATTCAGTCATTTCAGGCACTTCCCAACCACTGCTCGAACGCGGTGATGGAGTTGAAGTCGTCCACCTCCGTGAAGCGCAAGACCGCGGCGAAGGGCACGCTGGTCCCGTCGGGCAAGATGAACCGGCTCGCCTGGGTCGACCCGATCAGGCGCCCCTCGACGTCGAACGAGAGCGTCCCGCGCGCAATCTGAGCGAGCGTGCCAGCTTCCCCTCCTTCGACGAGTGCGCCGTCGACCCATGCCTCCCACCTCCACGCGTCGGGCTCTCGGCGGAAGAAGAAGTTCACCAGGAACGGAGCGCGGTCTCCCAGCCGGACCTCGGGGAAGAAGGCGAAGTTCCAGGTGACACAATCGGCCGGGTCAAAGGGGCCGGTCGGAATCACCGAACCGCGCTGGACCGTCCCTTCCAGCATCAGCGCCAACTCCTCGGTGCGGCCCGAGTCGAGGGCCCCTGCGTCCCTGCTCATAGCAGAGACCGCCGCGTCTTCCGGTGCCTGCGGGTCCAGGGCCTCACCACAGCCAGCCATCGACAGCACGAGCACCAACGCAGGGCATGGCTTCATCGTGCTCTCCTCCGTGATCATCGCGGCTCTCCCTGCACAAACCGCTCCGCGCGTCCTTGTCCCCGAGCGCTCCACGGGCTAGCTCTTTCCGCCCATGAGATCCCTGGCCCCCCTGCTCGCCCTCGCAGTCTCGGCCTGCGCCATCGGGCACCCCAACCCCGCGCCCTTCGACCGCTACGGTGGTCCCGGGAACTCCGAGCCCTGCCCCGGCGCGCGCTGGACCAGCCCGGTCGCGACCTACGACCTCGCCCAGGGACCACACGTGCTCGAAGCGATGGTGGCCGCCGAACCGGGCGAGCGCCTGGTCGCCGTCACCCACCGCACCGGCTTCTCCCCGGCGCCGGTCGAGGCCGTGCTCGAGTCCCTGGACGGCGGTCGCTGGACCGCCGTGCCCTCCCCCACCTGCTGGTCGTCCGACACCGGGAACAACGGCGAGCTGGGAGAGGAGGCGCGCGACTGTGTCGGGGCGAAGCAGGTCCGCCTTGGGTTCGTCGTCCCCCAGGGATCCGCGCGAAGGCTGCGCCTGGTGCTCCACGCCCGCGGCCCCGGCCGGGCCACGGGACGCGCCCGGCTCCAGGTGGTGCCCGCCACCTGCCGCGGCCTGGACGCCTGCTGGCGCGGGAGCGGCAACAACTGCGACGGCGCCCCGCTCTCCAACTGCGTCGAGGACGAGGCCGGGATGCTCTCCTGCCCAACCAGCGTCGGCTCCCAGGCCCACGATTCGTGCTGCTCGCGCTGGGGCGAGCGCGCGTGGGTCTGCGGCGCCTGCGGCAGCGCGCTCGAGAGCCGGGGCAGCGCCGTGGGCTGCGCGGTCACCTCGCCGCCGCCGGGGCTCGAGTCGCGGCTCACGAGCCCCGCCTCGGGCGGCTTCCCTGGCGGGTACGTCCCCTGCCGCGCCGAGTGGGACATGGCCTTCCGCGACGTCGCCGCGCTGAGGCTCTGGTCCTTCCCCTTCGACCCCCTGGACATCACCTGGCGGCCCACGGAGATCACCCGGCTGGTGAGCGTGCGCGGAAAGCCCGCCGCGGTCCCGCTCGAGGGCGTCTACCGGTTCCCGGCGGGAGCGACGCTGCGCCGGGTCGACGCCGAGCTGGGCTGGTGCGCCTCGGGGCGCTGGACCCCGCTCGCCGGCGGCGAGGCCCGCTGCGACTGAGACGCGCCCCGAGCTCGAGCATCCAAACTCCGTCCGTTCGGAGATGGAGGAGCACGATGGCGGCAGACCTCGAAGGCAAGGTGTTCCTGGTGACCGGGGCGACCGAGGGCATCGGCAAGGCCGCGGCGCTGGAGTTCGCACGGCGCGGCGCCGACCTCACCCTGGTCGGCCGCAACCGCGAGAAGACCGAGCGCGTGGTGGCCCAACTGCGCGAGCAGAGCGGGAGCGAACGGATCGCCGTGTCCATCGGCGACCTCTCCCGCATCGACGATGCCCGCGACGTGGCCCGCCGCTTCCGGGACACGCACGATCGGCTCGACGTGCTGGTCAACAACGCCGGGGCCATCTTCAACACCCTGCAGCGCTCAGCCGACGGCTTCGAGATGACCTTCGCGCTGAACCACCTGGCCTACTTCGTCCTCGCGACCGAGCTCCTGGATCTCTTGCGCAAGACGCCCGGCGCGCGCGTGGTGAGCACCTCCAGCGCCGCGCACCAGATGGGCCGGCTGGACCTTGCGACCTTTGCCCGCCGGGAGCAGGGCTACTCGGGCTGGCGCGCCTACGGCGACTCCAAGCTCGCGAACATCCTCTTCACCCGCGAGCTGGCGCGACGGCTCGACGGCCAGGGCGTCGCGCACTGCTTCCACCCGGGGTGGGTGCGCACCGGGTTCGCGCTGAACAACGGCGGCGTGCTCGCCTCGATGGTGAAGGCCACGAGCGCGCTCTTTGCCCGCTCACCGGAGAAGGGCGCCGAGACCCTGGTCTGGCTCGCCACCAGTCCCGAGGCGACCCGGGTCAACGGCGGGTACTTCCACGACCGCAAGGTCGCCCGGACCTCCGCCCAGGCCCAGGACGAGTCGCTCGCTGCCAGGCTCTGGGACTTCACCGCCGAGCTCGCCCAGCGGCCCTGAGCGTCGCCGACCAGACCGTCCTGCCCATCGGACTCTTGATCTCGATGATGCTGCTGGTGCGCACCGTCTCCGGCTGGTCGCTCTGGCGCCGGGTGCGCGAGGCCGGCCATCGCGGGGTGCTGCTGGTCGGATGTGCGCTGGCTGGCTCCTGCCTCAGCCGCGCGTGGGCGTGCTCGACCCCTCGGGGCAGCTCCTCACGCCGTCGCTCGCCTTCCTCTTCCCGCTGCCCTGGTGACCCGGCTGCCTTGCCCGCTCGCGACGCCGCCGGGTAGCGTGCCCGTCCTCTTCAAGGAGCGGACATGGCCCCGACCGACCCGCGAAAGCCCCCGATGCCGCCCTCGGTTCAGATCGCGAAGACGCGGTCTGCGAAGCCACCGGCCCCCAGCCCAGAACTCGGAGACGACGAGGACGAGGCCACGGTGCTCGACCCCGGACTGCACCGGCGCATGAAGGCGCTGGTGCCTGTCGAGGAAGACCCCGCGAAGCTGCCGTTCCCGGTGCCCAGTGGCTGGGGCCTCGCGGAGCTCTCGCAGGAGGACTTCTGGCGGCGTGTGGTGGACATGGAGAAGGCCCGCCTCGCTGGGGCCGACGCGCTGGACCTCGCGCTCTCCGCGTATGAGCTCCAGAGCTACGAGCACTTCTCCTTCCTGCGCGAGCGCTTCGAGCAGCGGCACGGCGAGAGTGCGGCGTTCCAGGCGGCGCGGAAGGCGGTGCTCGCGGGGAAGTAGAGAAGAGACGGGGCGGATTCGAGCTTGAGAACCGGCAGGTGAAGCAGCCGGCCATTGGATCAAGCCCCTCCGGAATTTCAGGCCCAAATCCGCGACCCCATGCTCCCCCTTCTCCTCACGCCCCTCCCCGCGATCGCCGCCGGTTGTTTCGCTGCGCACTCCGCAGGGCTTCCCCTGACCTCGTTCGCACCCAACCTCGCCGCGGTGGTCCTGGGAATCGCGCTGGTTCTGTCCACGAGGGCGATCCGGCTCGCGGTGCTCGCGCGCGTTGGCCTGCTGGCCTCCGTGGCGCTGCTGGCGGCGACCCTCGCCTTTCGCGGGCTCGACGGCGTGCACCGCTGGCTTGCGCTGGGGCCGGTGAGGCTCCACGCGTCGGCGATGGTGCTGCCCTGGTTGCTCCTGGGGCTCGCCCGTGAGCGCCGCGCCGCGCTGACCATCGCGAGTGCCGTCCTCGCGTTGGGCGTCCACCTGGTCCAGCCCGACGCGGGGCAGCAGACCGCGCTCGTGGCGGGGCTGCTGACACTGGCGTTGTTCGAGCGGCCCGACGATCGCCGGGGATGGCGCCTCGGGCTCGCGGGGCTGGGGCTCGCGGCTCTTGCCTGGACGTGGCTTCGTCCCGACCCGCTGGTGCCCGTGCCGCAGGTCGAAGAGATCCACCAACTCGCGCTGCGTGGACCCGCGACCGCGTTCGTGGCTGCGCTGGGTCTGTGCAGTCTCGTGGGGGGTCCAGCGTGGGTGTTGTGGCGGACCTGGTCCTCAGCCGAGTACCGGTCATTGCTCCTGGCGGTCGGGGTTGCCGCGCTCGCGACGCTGGTGGTGCCCCAGATTGGAGCCTTCCCGGTTCCGGTGATGGGGGCGGGTGCCGGGCCGGTGCTGGGCTGGTACGGGATGCTCGCGGTGCTGCGACTCGGTGGGCGCTGATCGCAGCGGAGCAGCCCCAGCAGAGGCCAGGGTGGCCAGGTCAACCCCTCCTGGGCCGCTTGCGTGGCTTCGCGGGGACGAGTGGTTCGAGGCGCGCGAGGTCGAGCAGGTCCTGGGGGCGGCCGACACAGCGCTTGTTCGCCACGAGATCCACCGGCGCCATCCAGGGCACTTCGAGCATCCCAAAGCGCCCTACGACGCGGCGCTCCCAAGCAGGCTCGAAGTCCACTCCGTCCATGTTGGTGAGGATGTCGATGCGGTTGGGCTCGACGCCTATCTGGAAGATGACCCCGCGCGTGGAGAGATCCTTCGTGCGCAGGTTGTCGAGGGGCGCGCCAAACGACTTCAGCGCGGCCATGGTCCGCTTGGCGTTGGCGGGTGTGGGGCGAATCCACACGTCGAGGTCCTTGGTGAATCGGGGCTCGGTGTGGAAGGACACCGCGTAGCCGCCGACGACCAGGTACTCAACGCGCGAGGCGGATAAGGCGCGTAACCAATAGGCGTTTGGCGGAGCCGCAGACGAGCACGAGGTTCACCCGTCCGGT
>CAZAIE010000026.1:0-18045 GCA_964485035.1 uncultured Myxococcaceae bacterium
GAAGATCTCCTTCACCATCAACGGTCCACTCGAGGAGGCCATCCGGGGCACGGCCGCGGCCGACATCGCCCCCGCGCTCTCCCAGGTCACGGCCCGACTGCTGGTCTGGTGGGTGGACGTCGCGCGCGGCCTGCGCAAGGGCGACTCGGCCGACGTGGTGTTCCAGCGCATTCCCGGGAAGGAGCCGCTGGTCCACGCGCTGCGCTTCACCTCGGGCAAGCACGGGCGCGACTTCCACGCCTACCTGCACCAGCCCGCGGGCGCCCGGTTCACGCGCTACTACGACGCCGCTGGCGAGGAAGTGGAGGAGCGGATCCACAACAGCCCCATCGACGACTACGACCAGGTGACGTCCATGCTGCGGGACGGTCGCAAGCACAAGGGCGTGGACTTCCGCGCCCCGGTGGGCACGCCGGTGAAGGTCCCCTTCGACGCGACGCTCTCGCGGAAGAACTGGTCGTGGAAGGGGAACGGCAACTGCCTCGAGTTCCACGACGCGCAGGGACGCCGCATCGTCTTCCTGCACCTCGACGTCATCCCCAAGACCCTGGTCCCCGGCCAGCGGTTCAAGGCCGGGCAGGTGGTGGCCTCGTCGGGCAACTCGGGCCGCAGCACCGCGCCGCACCTGCACTACCAGCTGGAGGCGGCCAACGGGAAGCTGCTCGACCCCTTCAAGGTCCACTCGACCTACCGCGCGAAGCTCGACGCCGCGCAGCTCCCGGCCTTCCTCGCCGCCAAGGAGAAGCTGGACCGGATGCTGACCTTCGTTCCCGGCCAGGCCCCTGCGGCGCCTGCGCCCGCGACTGCCGAGCCAGCGCCCGCGGCGCCTCCCGCCGATCCCCTTGGCGCCGCGCCGACCGGCGAGCCGGCCCCAGCCGCTCCCGCCGCGGAACCTGCAGCAGCCGGTGCCCCGGCCGCCGCTCCCTGACGGACTACACCCGCCCGCCGAGCATGATCCGGTTCTTGGGGCTCCGGGTCTCGCCCACCGAGGTGACCCGCACGCCCGCCTGGTCGAACACCGGGCAGCGGGCCTCGCAGGTGCCGCAGCCGACGCAGCGCGCGAGGTCCACGTACGGCTGCTTCAGCACCTTCTGCGAGCCGTCGCGCAGCGTCACCGTCTGCAGCTTGAAGTAGATGGCCTTCTGCGCGGTGGGGCACACCTCCTCGCAGACGATGCACTCGGTGTCGTAGGCCCAGGGCAGACAGCGGCCCTTGTCGAACGCGGCCGAGCCGATCTTGATGGGCTCCGTCTCGGCGCTCCCCCGCTTGTCGGCGAGGGTGATGGGGCGGATGGCGCCGGTGGGGCAGACCTGGCTGCAGAGGTTGCAGTCCAGCTCGCACGGGCCGATGCGAGGGACGAGCACGGGGGTCCACAGCCCCTCGAAGCCGGTCTCGGCGAGCGCGGGCTGCAGGCCGCCGGTGGGGCAGACCTTCATGCACGCCCCGCACTTGAGGCAGCGGGCCACGAACTCCGGCTCGTCGGTCGCGCCGGGCGGACGGATGAGCTTGGGGTGCGGCCGGGGCTCCACGCCCGAGGAGGCGCGCAGGAGCGGCCCCGCGGCCAGCCCGCCCACCGCCGCGCCGATCCACCGGCGCCGGCCGAGGTCCACCGAAGTGGTGGTGGTGCCCTCGGCGGGCAGGAAGGTGTACGAGAGCGCGTTCTTGGGACAGGGGCGCCCCTCGATGCAGTTCAGGCAGACCATGCACTCGGTCGCGTGCGGGGTGCCCTGAGGGTCGGCGGCGCCCTGGCAGCCCGCGCCGCACAGGCCGCACTCGTTGCACAGCTCCTTCTTCTTGGTGACGCGGAAGAGCGAGAACTTGGAGAACAGCCCCAGCAGCGCCCCCAGCGGGCACAGGACCCGGCAGTAGAAGCGCGGGAACACGAAGTTCAGGGCCAGCGCGCCCAGGAAGACCAGGCTGATCAGCACGCTCCACTGGAAGTGGCGCTCGCCCTGGTAGACGCCGTAGGCGGTGTTGCTCAGCGCCGGGATCACGGCCGTCGAGAGCCCGCGCCACGTCGAGGCGATGGGGTCCAAGAGGCCGATCTGCGTCGAGCCCATCGCCGCCGCGCCCAGCATCACCAGGAGCACGTAGTACTTTACCTTCTGCAGCCCGGGGCGCAGGCGGTTCGAGGCGATCTGGTCCTTGGCCTTCTTCTCCCGCCCCAAAAACCCGAGCGCGTGGTGCAGCACGCCCATGGGGCACATCCAGCCACAGAAGAAGCGCCCGAAGACCAGGGTGAGGACGATGAGCGGCACCGCCCAGAGGAGCGTGGGGTGCAGCGAGCGGTTGGCGAGGGCGGTTGCGACCGCCACCAGCGGGTCCAGCTCGAGGAACCACTCGACGTCATAGCCGCCCAAGAGCGACGCGGTGGTCATGAACACGAAGAAGAGGAAGACGCCCAGGAAGGTCGCCTGCCAGACCCGACGCAGCCAGAGGTACATGCGCTTAGCTCCCGATCTGCACGAGCTTGAGGCTGTTGAAGTCGCTCCGGCCCAGGCCCACCTGCTCGCCCACGGTCACGAACTGCGCGACCTCGCGGCTCACGCCCAGGAGGGTCAGGCCCCACGCGTCCAGCGCCACCTCGTCGGTCGAGGCCGCGAGCACGTCCAGGCGCTTCACGTCGTCGAGGCTGCCGCCCGTGGGCCCGTTGCCGGTGAGGATGCGGGTGGCGTCGAGGATGGTGAGCGTGGGCTTCACCATCGCCGCCAGGTCGACGATGGAGCGGTGGATGTCCTGGTGCAGCCGCACCCGGTGGCCGCCGAGCGCTCCGTACCAGTTCTTCATCGAGAGCGTCGCCCCCGACAGCCCGTGCTGCTTCACCAGCGGGAGGTTGATGATCCGGTCGGCCTCGAGGAAGGGGAAGAGCACCTCGGCCGACTGCAGCAGCGCGCCGCCCACCTGCACCAGGCGCCAGTTCGTGCCGCCGGGCATCACCACCGTGGCTCCCGCCTCGCCCGCGGCCTTGAGGATGCCGCTGCGCTCGAAGCAGCGGTCGGCGGTGTTCACCGGCACGTCGGCGACCCAGACCGTCTTCGCGCCGCAGGCCTTCACCATCCGCGCGACCTCGGCGACCACCTCGGGGTTGGAGTTGGCCGCGTGCTCGGGCAGGCGGTTCCAGCCCACGTTGGGCTTGATCAGCACCTTCTCGCCCGGGCGCACGAACGCCGCCATGCCGCCGAGGGCCTCCACCGCCTTGCGCACGTTCTCCGCGGCGCTCGGCCCCTTGACGATGGCCATCTCGTTCGCGCCGGCGGCGCGGGGGGCCTTGTGGTCCTTGATCACCGGGAGCGCCCCGGCCTGGGCCGGCTTGCGGTCGTGCAGGAAGGCCGCAAGGCCCACCGTCGCCGCGGCCGCCGCGGAGGTCGCCCCGAGCTGCATCAGCTCGCGCCGCCCGAAGCGGGACTTCGGGCCGTCGCCCGGGGGCTGGGAGGGAGGAGCCGCCTTGTCGTCGCTCATCGCATCTTCTCCTTCAGCGCGGCCGCCAGCGCCGGCAGCACGGCCTCGGCCTTGGCGTCGAACGCGGTGAGCTTCACGTAGTAGCGCCCGGCGTGGAACACGAAGGACATCGACCCCGAGATAGCCTGGGGGAAGCCCTCGACCGGCTTCGCCGAGGGAGAGCGCTCCTTCTCGAAGATGGCCTTCGCGTTGTCGGCGGTGGCCATGTCGTAGACGTCGCAGACGAGGTCGCTGCCCTCGGGGCTCGCGAGCTCCGCGGTGGCGAGGCGGCGGTACCCGCGCTCGATGAAGACGGGGGCGGCGCCGTCGATGTAGTCGAACAGGCCCTTGGAGTCGTAGAGGACGGCCTTCTCCTTGACCTTGGCGCCGCCCAAGGGGCCGTCGAAGAGCGCGAGCAGCGCCCCATCCTCGTCCGCTGGCTTGGTCGCAGGCGCCGTGCCTTGGGGCGTCACCACGGCTATGGGTGGCGTCCCGGCCTTCTCCCTCAGCGCCTTCGCGAGCGCAGGCAGCGCCGACTCGGCCTTGGCGTCGAAGGCGGTGAGCTTCACGTAGTAGCGCCCGGCGTGGAACACGAAGGACATGGGCCCGGAGATCGCCGCGGGCCAGCCCTCCACCTGCTTCGCCGTCGGCGGCTTCTCCTTGTTGAAGATCGCCGTCGCGTTCTCCGGGGTCACCATGTCGTAGACGTCGCAGGTCAGGTCGCTGCCCTCGAAGGCCATCTCCGCCGCCCCGAGCCGCCGGTACCCGCGCTCGATGAAGATGGGCGCGGCGCCGTCGATGTAGTCGAACAGGCCCTTGGAGTCGTAGAGCGCCACCTTCTCCTTCACCTTCACGCCGCCCGGCGATCCGTCGAACAGCGCGAGCAGCGCCGCGTCCGGGTCCGCCTGGGCCGCGGGCCCCTTGGCCGTGGGATGGCCGCCCAGGGACTGGACCAGCTTCTCGGGAGGCGGCGGGTGCATGCCCTGCCAGACGACCCAACCCACCAGCGCGACGGGGACGGCGGCGAGTGCCGCAAAGACCAGGGTTCGCAAGGTCACCTCGAAGAGGCCGACAGCTTACGGGGGCTCGTCCCACCCCCACAAGGAGGGTGCCGCTCCGGCCACCGGCTCACGAAGCGTCGCGACGATGTCGAATGTTGAGCCGCGGGACGGGCTTGGGGACACTGGCCACCAGACCCGAGGACGACGCGATGCCAAACCCCACCCCACGCTCCCAGGCGCCCCGCGCGGTGCTGGGTCTGTGCGACGGGGGTGAGCTCATCGCTGCGCTGCAGGCGGGACAGCCGGCTGCGGCCGCGCTGCTCTTCGACCAGTACGCGCCGCAGGTCCGCCGCGTGCTGGCCCGCGTCCTCGGCCTGGACCCGGAGCTCCCCGACCTGCTCCAGGAGGTCTTCCTCCGCGCGCTGGAGGGCGCGGGGCGGCTCGGTCCCGACGCCCAGCTCGATCGCTGGCTCACCGGCATCGCGGTCCACACCGCCCGGCAGACCATCCGGCGCCGGGTGCGCTGGCGCTGGCTCAGGCCGCTGGGGCTCGGGGCCGACCTCGAGCCCGTGCCCGTGACCCCTCCCGACCCGGACGCGACTCGGGCCTTGCGCGACACCTACGCGGTGCTGGCGCGGATGCCCACCGACGAGCGGATCGCCTTCGCGCTGCGCTTCCTCGAGGGGATGGAGCTGACCGAGGTTGCTGCCTGCCTGGAGGTCTCGCTCGCCACCATCAAGCGGCGGCTGGCCAGGGCCGAGCGCCGGTTCGAGGCCCTGGGAAGCCGTTTCCCGTCGCTCGCCCCCTGGCTCGATGGAGGAGGTGCCCCATGAGCCGCTTCGAGGAGCTCGGGCGCCACGTCGCCCGCACCCAGGACGAGCAGCTCGACGAGTCCCCGCTCGCGGCGCCGTCGAGCGCGCAGGTGAAGGTGACGCCCGCCTTGCTCGCCGAGAACGAGACCGTGGCCGCCGTGGAGCGGGTGGGGCTGGCCGGGCTGGCGTCGATGCCCACCGTCGGCGGGAAGGCGTCCACGGTCCAGGTGGCCTTCACCGGGGCGGAGACGTTGCCGTACTTGTCGGTTGCGCGGACCTCGAAGGAGTGCAGGCCGTCGCTGGCGACCGTGACCGCGCGCGGCGTGCTGCACGGCTCCCAGGTCCCTGCGTCCACCCGGCACTCGAAGTTCGCGACCTCGTTGGCCTCGAAGGTGAAGGTCGCGCTGGAGACGTAGACCGTGGCCGGGGGCGCGGTGACGATGCGCGGGACCGGCGGGGTCTGATCCACCAGGAAGCTCCCGGTCACCGACGGGCTCTCGACGTTTCCTGCGGCGTCGGTCGCGCGCACGGAGACGGTGTGGCTGCCCTCGCCGGTGACGGACAGGGTCGCAGGTGAACGACAGGGCGCGAGCGGCCCGCCGTCGGTCCCGCACTCGAAGGTGCAGCCGCCCTCGCTGGCCGAGAAGGAGACGGTGCGGCTCGGGCGTCCGGTGTCGGGGATGGGGGCGAGCGTCGTGCGGGGCGCCTGGGTGTCCACGGTCCACCGGGCCTCGGCCGGGGCGCTGGTGCGGCCTCCCGCGTCGGAGGCAGTGACCCGCAGGACGTGAGCGCCATCGGCGAGCCCGGCCTGCGTCCACGGGCTCGTGCACGGACTGGCGGGCGCGGCGTCGAGCGTGCAGTTGAAGGCCAGGCCCTGCTTGTTGCCCTGGAAGGAGACCGACGCCGAGACCGATCGGGTGACTGCGGGGGGCTGCGCGGTGAGCGTGACCTGCGGCTGCTCCAGGTCGACCGCCCAGCGCAGGGTCACCGCCTCGCCGACGTTGCCGTACCTATCCGTCGCGCGCAGGTCGAAGGTGTGGAGCCCGGTGCTCGAGAGGGTCCGCTCGGCCGGCGAGGCGCAGGGGGCGAAGACCTCGACATCCAGGCGGCACTCGAAGGTCGAGCCCGGCTCGTTCGAGGCGAACTCGAAGACGGCGGTCGGTCCCAGCAGCGGGTCCGCCGGAGTCTTGACGAAGTAGGCGGAAGGACCGGTTCGGTCCACCAGGAACGACGCCGTCGCGGGGAGCGCCTCGACGTTCCCGGCGGCATCGGTCGCGCGCACGAAGACGCGGTGGGCGCCGTCCGCAAGTCCCCGGAGCGGCCAGGGCGAGCTGCAGGCAGTGGCGGGCTGGTCGTCCCGCCAACACTCGAAGCTCGCGTCCTCGCTCGCCCCGAAGCGAAGGTCCCGGTCGGCGCTCCCGTCGTCGGCGAGGGACTCGAGCGTCGTCACCGGGGCGGTGGCGTCGTAGGTGAAGACCGCCGCGGCAGGCGACGAGTCCACGCTCCCGGCGCGGTCGGTGCTGCGCACCTCGAAGCGGTGCTGCCCTTCCGAGTAGCCCTCGAGCTGGGCCGGGCTGGTGCAGGGGGCGAACTCCGCGGTGTCCAACCGGCAAGCGAAAGTCGCGTCCTCGGTCGCCGAGAACGCCACCTCGACCCGGGTCCGGGCCGAGGTGAGGGGCGGCGCGGCGTCGATGCGCGTGTCGGGCGGCGTGGCGTCGACGCGGAACTCGAAGGTGGTTTCCCCCACGTTGCCCACCAGGTCGCGGGCCCGGAGCAGCAGGACGTGGGTGGTCTCGGCGAGCCGGGTGAAGGTGTAGGGCGAGGAGCAGGCCGCGGGCGCCGCGCCGTCGAGGGCGCAGGAGAAGCTCGCCTCCTCGTTGGCCTGGAACTCCACCGTCCCGTCGGTCCGGTCGGTGAGTGGGGGAGGCGACTTCAGGATCTGCAGGCTGGGCGGGGTCGCGTCGAGGACGAACGAGGTCCCGCCCTCGCCGACGTTCCCGGCCGCGTCCGCCACCCGGATGGTGACCTGCTGGGGGCCGTCAGTCTCGCTGCCTAGGAGTTGGTGCAAACAGGAGTAGTCGGTGTCCGAGGCCATGGAGCAGCTGACCTTGGCGCCTTCCACCTCCACGTCGAGCTCTCTCACGGGCTCGCTCACCCCGAACTCGATGCGGACGTTTGCCCGCGGTCCGACGCGGCCAGGCGTCACCGTAGCCAGGAGGACCTCCGGGCGCGTGGTGTCCTTCCCCGGGCGCGGGTCGACCTGCTGACCCCCGCAACCCCATGCGAACACGGCGAAAACGAAGACAGACCTGGCGCTCATCGAGGACTCCCCCCTCCGCACCCCTGGTCCAGGGCACGGACACTGCATCCGGATTGTCGCTGCAGACCGCCGGAAGGTTCCATCCGTCGAGAGGCCGCCGAGGGGCTGTCGCGAACGGGCGGCGTCGGCTATAAACCGCGCGTCCGAAGGCCGTCAACGACCTTCTGCGCGCCGAAAAGACCCTGTGAAATCAGGTAGGTCGTAGACGAGGGCAGCGATGGACTTCGATCTCCCCGAGAGTTGCCAGGCCCTGCGCAAGACCCTGCGTGCGTTCTGCCTCGAGAAGGTGCGGCCCAAGGCCCGCGAGTGGGACCGCGACGAGGTCTTCCCCGCGGCGGTGGTCCGGGAGCTGGGGCAGCTCGGGGTGATGGGCATGCTCATCCCGGAGGAGTACGGCGGGTCGGCGATGGACGAGCTGTCGCTCGCGGTGGCCATCGAGGAGATCGCCCGGTACGACGGCTCGCTCGCACTGACGGTGGCGGCACACAACGGGCTGGGCTCGAGCCACATCCGGGTCTTCGGGACCGAGGCCCAGAAGCGCCGCTACCTGCCGAAGCTGGCGACCGCCGAGATCCTGGGCGCGTGGGGCCTGACCGAGCCGGGCTCGGGGTCGGACGCCGCGAACCTGAAGACCACTGCCGTCCGCCACGGCGACCGCTGGCTTCTGAACGGCTCGAAGATGTTCATCACCCAGGGCTCGGTGGCAGGGGTCTGGGTGGTGCTGGCCTCGACAGACGCGGCGAAGAAGCAGAAGGGCATCACCGCGTTCATCCTGGAGCCCAACACCCGAGGGTTCTCGCAGCGGGTGATCCGCGAGAAGCTGGGGATGCGCGGGTCGGACACCGCGGAGCTGGTCTTCGACGGCGTCGAGGTGCCGGACTCGCAGCGGCTGGGCGAGGTCGACGAGGGCTACGTGAATGCGCTCTCCATCCTCGACGGCGGGCGCATCACCATCGCGGCGCTGTCGGTGGGCCTCGCACGCGCGTCTCTCGAAGACGCGCTCGCGTACTCGAAGGAGCGAGAGGCCTTCGGGCAGCCCATCGGCGAGTTCCAGGCCATCAAGTTCATGCTCGCGGACATCGCCACCGAGACCGCGGCGGCGCGCCTGCTGGTGCGCCGGGCGGCGGATCTCTACGACCGCGGTGAGCGCTGCTCCCGCGAGGCCTCGATGGCCAAGCTGTTCGCCTCCGAGGTCGCCACCCGCGCGGCGAGCAAGGCCCTGCAGATCCACGGCGGCTACGGCTACACGCGGGAGTTCCCGGTGGAGCGTTACCTGCGCGACGCCAAGCTGTGCGAGATCGGCGAGGGGACGAGCGAGATCCAGCGGCTGATCATCTCGCGGCACCTGCTGAAGGAGTGAGCCTTGAGCGCCTCGTTGAGCGCCGCGCACGAGCGGCTGGTGGCGGAGTTGGAGCGCAGGCTGGCGGTGCCGCTGAACGATCGCGCGGCGGCGCTGGCGGCGCTGACTCACACGAGCTTCGTCAACGAGCACTCGGACGACGGGCTGATGGACAACGAGCGCCTGGAGTTCCTGGGCGACGCGGTGATCGACCTGGCCATCGCGGACCAGCTCATGCGGCGCTTCCCGGACGCCAAGGAGGGCCAGCTCACGCGGCTGCGCGCCTCGGTGGTGAACGAAGACGGCCTCGCCGACGTCGCGCGCCGACTGGGGCTCGGCGAGCTGTTGCTACTGGGCAGGGGAGAGGAGCTCAGCGGCGGGCGGGACAAGAACTCGGTCCTCGCCGACGCGATGGAGGCGGTGATCGGCGTGCTCTACCTGACCTCGGGCCTTTCGGGCGTCTTCTCGATGGTCGACTGCCTGTTCGGTCCCGCGCTCGACCGCGCCGAGGAGACCGCGGGCCGTGACTACAAGACCCGGCTCCAGGAGCAGGTCCAGGCCCGGTTCAAGGCCCCGCCGCGGTACCGGGTGATCTCCGAGGAAGGGCCCGACCACCGCAAGGTCTTCGCCGTGGAGATCGAGGCGGGCGGTCAGGTCCTGGGCCGCGGAGAGGGCAAGAGCAAGAAGGAGGCGGAACAGGCCGCCGCCAAGGTCGCCATGGCCCACCTCGCCCGCCTTCCCCCGGAAGGGTGAGGAGGGCTACCAACGACGGCTGTTCTGGACGCGAAAAGTGGCCCCAATGCCCTCCAGGGCTCCTAGGAGGCCCCAGGACGCGAGTCGGAACGCCAGGCTTGCTTCAATACAGCTGAGGGTTCGGGACGCGGCCCTGGGCTTGCCTAGGAGCCCTGAGGGGCATCCTGGCGCACTTGATAAGCGCCTGTAATCAAAGAGAAATGCTGGGCCTTTCGAGAGAAACCAACCCCCTCGGGTCGCGGCCGGCGGGCCGGCGCTGGGAAGGGCCCTTTTCCAGAGGCCGTTTCAAGGGCCGTTGCTCGAGCCGAGGGTTGAAGCCTGCGCGGCCTGCCTCGCTCTAGCCCCTCAGGTCTGCTTGTCGGATCGCGCGGTTGCGACTATCTTGCGCCGTTCCTTTCCCTCGGAGGCCATCGTCGCCATGAACGCCCGTGCTGTCTGCCTGTGTCTCGGAGTCCTGCTCGCCGCCGGGTGCAAGTCCGGTGGGGCCGGTGGGACGGGCGGTGACTGGATGGCGAAGGCCCGCGCCGGGGCTGACCTCTACGCCAGCATCCAGACCAACCAGGGCACCATCGTGGTGAAGCTGTTCAGCAAGGACGCCCCAAAGACGGTCGAGAACTTCGTGGGGCTCGCCACCGGCGAGAAGGCCTGGACCGACCCGGTCTCCGGCGCCCAGAACACCCGGCCGCTCTACGACAAGACCATCTTCCACCGCGTCATCCCCAACTTCATGATCCAGGGCGGCGACCCCATGGGGAACGGCACCGGCGGTCCGGGCTACAAGTTCGAGGACGAGTTCCAGGGCGGGCGGCAGTTCGACAAGGCCTGCATCCTGGCCATGGCCAACTCGGGCCCCAACACCAACGGCAGCCAGTTCTTCATCACCGAGCAGCCCACCCCGCACCTCAACAACCGGCACACCATCTTCGGCGAGGTCGTCTCGGGCTGCGACCATGTCTTCAAGATCGCCCGGGTGGAGGCGCGCGCCTCGCGGCCCGTCCAGCCGGTGGTCATCGAGCACATCGCCGTCTCCGACAAGGCGCCCTGAGCAGCTCTCTCGCAGTCCCTCGCAGTCATCCGGAGGTAACCATGGGAATGGTCGACAACGTGCGGGCCGGGAAGGACCTCTACGCCACCTTCAAGACCTCGATGGGCGACATCGTGGTGCGGCTGTTCTGCAAGGATGCCCCCAAGACCGTCGAGAACTTCGTGGCCCTGGCGACCGGCGAGAAGGAATGGACCGACCCCCGCAGCGGCCAGAAGAGCCGCGCGCCGCTCTACGACGGGACCCTCTTCCACCGCGTCATCCCCGATTTCATGATCCAGGGTGGCGACCCGCTCGGCCGCGGCACCGGCGGCCCCGGCTACCAGTTCGAGGACGAGTTCCAGAGCGGCAAGACCTTCGCCAAGCCCGGCCTGCTGGCCATGGCCAACTCTGGCCCGAACACCAACGGCAGCCAGTTCTTCATCACCGAGGTCCCCACCACCTGGCTGAACAACAAGCACACCATCTTCGGCGAGGTCATCCGCGGCTTCGACCTCGTCCCGAAGATCACCCGCGCCGGCAACGGCAAGGTCACCCTCACCCAGCTCGTCATCAGCGAGCAGGCCTGAGCGACCCGTAGGTGTTTCGTGGAGCCGCCGTGGCGACGCGGCGGCTCCTGTCCTGGAAGAGGCACAATGACGCACCGGTCCGGCTTCGTGGCCATCCTCGGCCGCCCCAACGTGGGCAAGAGCACGCTCCTCAACCGCGTGACGGGGGAGCGGCTCGCCATCGTCTCGCCCAAGCCGCAGACCACGCGCAACCGCATCCTGGGCATCGTCAACCGCCCCGGCTACCAGATGGCCTTCCTCGACACTCCCGGCGTGCACAAGGCCAAGGGCGAGCTGAACCGCCTCATGGTGGACTCGGCGCTCAGCGCCATCCAGGACGCGGACGTGGTCCTCTTCGTCATCGAGGCCGCGGTCCGGCCCGACGGCAAGGTGGAGGTGGGCGAGGGCAACCAGCTCATCCTCCAGCGCCTGAAGCACGCGAAGAAGCCCACCGTGCTGGCCATCAACAAGGTCGACGCGGTGCCCAGCAAGGGCCAGATCCTGCCGATCATCGAGGCCTACCGCACCCAGTACCCGTTCGCGGAGATCTTCCCGGTCTGTGCGCTCGACGGCGACGGGGTGGAGGAGCTGGAGGCGGCGCTGGTGCCCTTCCTCCCCGAGGGCCCCGCGCTCTTCCCGCCGGAGATGGTCACCGACCTCGCCGAGCGGTTCATGGTGGCCGAACTCATCCGCGAGCAGATCCTCGTCGCCTGCCGCGAGGAGATCCCCTACTCGACGGCGGTGGTGGTGGACCACTTCGACGAGAGCGAGCGCGAGCCGGAGAAGCCGGTGGCGCGCGGCAAGCTGGGCGGCCTGGTGCGCATCGACGCCACCATCTTCGTGGAGCGCGACTCCCAGAAGGCCATCGTCATCGGCAAGGGCGGCCAGATGCTGAAGAACATCGGCGCGGCCTCCCGCGCGCAGGTGGAGCGGTTCCTGGGAGCCCACGTCTACCTCTCGCTGCTGGTGAAGGTGGAGAAGCGCTGGAGCGAGCGCACCGACGCCCTGCGGCGCATGGGCTACGGCCAGCGCTAGGCGAGAGCACACATGGACAGCATCGAGAACCCGACCCTGCAGCCCGCGCGCGGCACGGCGAGGCCCATCGTGGCCATCGTCGGCCGGCCCAATGTGGGCAAGAGCACTCTCTTCAACCGCATCGCCGGCAAGCGCCTGGCCATCGTCCAGGACGTGCCTGGCGTGACCCGCGACCGCAACTACGCCGATGCTTCGTGGGAAAACCGTCCGTTCACCATCGTGGACACCGGCGGCTTCCACCCCGACACCGAGGACCAGCTCCTGAAGCGCGTGCGCGACCAGGCCCGGCTGGCCATCGACGAGGCCCAGGCGGTCATCCTGGTCGTGGACGGGATGGGCGGGCTGACGGCCGCGGACCAGGAGATGGCCGCGCTCTTGCGCCGCAGCAGCAAGGCGGTGTTCGTCGCCGTCAACAAGATCGACAGCGTCAAGCGCGAGGAGGAGGGCTTCTTCACCGACTTCTTCCGCCTGGGCATCGAGGGCACCTTCGCGGTCAGCGCCGAGCACGCACGCGGCATCAGCCAGCTCATGGACGCCGTGGTGGCCACCTTCCCCAAGGCCGAGACCACGGCCGAGCACGAGCGCGAGGACGACGTCTGCCGGGTGGCCATCGTGGGCCGGCCCAACGTGGGCAAGAGCAGCCTCATCAACAAGCTGCTGGGCGAGGAGCGGTTCGTCGCCGCGGACCTGCCCGGCACCACCACCGACCCGCTGGACGCGCGGCTGGAGGTGAAGGGGCGCAAGTACATCCTCACCGACACCGCGGGGCTGCGGCGCAAGCGGTCCATCGCCCAGAAGGTGGAGCAGTTCAGCGTGATGCGGGCGCTGTCCACCATCGACAAGGCGGACGTGGTGGTGCTGGTGCTGGACGCCACCGAGTTCGCGGTGGACCAGGACGCGCGCATCGCCGGCGTGGCAGTGGAGAAGGGGCGGGCGCTGGTCGTCTTCGTGAACAAGTGGGACCTCATCGAGGGCAGCGCCAAGGCGGCGGAGTTCCGCGAGGAGCTGCGCATCCAGATGAAGTTCCTCAACTGGGCGCCGGTGGTCTTCGGCTCGGCCAAGACCGGCGAGCACGTGACGCAGGTGCTGGCGAAGGCTGGCGAGGTGTGGGAGCACCACCGCGCGCGGCTGCCCACCCCGCAGCTCAACCAGTTCCTCGAGCAGGTGGTGGACGCGCACCCCGCGCCGATGGCCTCGGGCGGCTACCCGGTGCGGCTGTTCTACATCTCGCAGATCGGCGTGCGGCCACCCACCTTCGCGGTGACCTGCAACCGCCCCGAGTCGGTCCCCGACGACTACAAGCGCTTCCTCGTGAACCGGATGCGCGACGCCTTTGGCCTCAAGGTTCCCATCGTCCTGCTCATGAAGCCCAAGTCGAAGCGGCTCTTCCAGGGCAAGCAGGGCTTCCTGGACCGCAAGGGCCGCAAGGTCCCCTCGCGCAAGAAGGCGAACAAGTAGCAGGAGGGAGCCCGCGCGGGCGGGCTTCGGAGACTCAGCGGCTTCAGCCGCCGGCCACCCAGCCCACCTCGAGCACGAACGTCGCGTAGGCTGGGAACGAGTCGCCGCCGAACGCCGCAGTCAGGTACCGGGCCTGGAACCCCAGGCGCAGGTGCTCGGCCACGGTGGCGCGCAGGCCGATGGCGATGAAGCCGCCGAACGAGCCGCTGCCGTCCCCGGACTCCCGGGCACGGGCGTACTGGTAGCTGGGCCCGATGCTCACCGTGGGGACGATGGGCGCGAGGTCGAGGCCGGCTTCCAGTCCGAGGGTCGTGGTGACCGTGTCGATGCGGGCGCCGGAGTACTTCACGGCATGGGTCGCGACGTCGCCGGTGCCCACGAGCTGAATGCGGGCCCGCAGCGGGAGCGCCAGCGTCAGGCCGGCGGAAGGTCCTGGATCCACGAGGAAATGCAGGGGCGAGGAGACACCCAGGCGCAGGTTGGCCTCGAAGGCGGCCGCGGGCGCTGCGGCGAGCGTTGCGGCGAGGGCCACGAGGGCAGGGACGAGGCGCATCGACCCGATGCTGTGCGGCCCGGACCCGCCCGTCAAGCCAGGGGATTTCGGCCGCTCCAGACCCCGTTTCGTTTGACGGCAGCAGCCATCCCCCCTACAGTCCCCGCGCCAATTTTCCCACTCGGGTCTTCAGACTGCCGTCCGTCCGACTGCCGTCGACCCAAGGAGCCTGACCGGTGTCCAGCGAGAAGCTCGATCACAAGGAAGTGAAGACCCCTGATCCGTTCGTCCAGTTCACCAGCAAGATGTGGACGAAGCTCATCGAGCACCAGAAGGTCGTGGGGCTCGTGCTCCTCGCCGTGTTCGCGATCTTCGTCGTCAGCGCCGTGGTGGTCCGGGTGACGCAGTCGAAGCACAAGGAGGCCGGCGGCGCGCTGGCCCAGGCGCTGGACCTCGCGCACCGCCCCATCGAGGGCTCGCTGGAGGCGCTGCAGGACCCCACCGCCGAGAAGTTCAAGACCTCCAAGGAGAAGTACGAGGCGCTGGCCAAGGCTCTCGACGAGGTGCGCACCCAGCACGCCGGCTCCGATGCCGCCGCCACCGCGACGCTCTTCTGGGCTGATGCGCAGTTCCACCTGGGCAAGCTGGACGAGGCCGCCAAGGCCTACGACCAGTTCCTCGCCCAGACCCGCGAGGGGAACCCGCTGCGCTCGATGGCGCTCGAGGGTCTGGGCTACGTCGCCGAGTCCAAGAAGGAGTTCGAGAAGGCCGCGGACGCGTTCGACCGGATGAGCAAGGCCGCCGCGGGCGAGCCCGCCAAGGCCCGCGCCGCCTACCACCGCGCGCGCATGCTCGAGGCCCAGGGCAAGAAGGCCGAGGCCGCGACGGCGTTCGGCGCCCTGCGCGACGAGTTCAAGGACGCCCCCGCCGCCCGCGAGGCCGAGGAGCGCCTCTCGCTGCTGGCGATGCAGGGCGTCGCGGTTCCGGAGAAGAAGGCGGACAAGCCGGCCGAGAAGAAGAACTGACCCAGGTGCACGCGAACATGGCCGTGAAGACTCTCATGGGGTGCGTGGTGCTGGCCGCGGCGCTGGGCTGTGCGCCGACGCACCAGACGGGGAAGGGCTTCCTCGGCCAGCGCGTGCGCTTCGAGCCGCCGACGAGCAACGAGTCCGTCTACTCGGTGCGCTGGTTCGCCCGGGCTGACGAGACCATCTTCCAGCCCTACCGGCCGGTGGAGCCGTCCGAGCCCGAGATCGACACCCGTTTCGGGAGCGTCTACACGGTCACCGCCGACGGCCGGGTCCGCGCCTTCGACGGCAAAGGCGGGCCGATGTGGGAGCACACGGTCGGCAGCACCTTCGACGCCGGCCCCACGCTTTCGGACGGTCGGCTCTACGTGGCCGCGTCGAAGGGCCAGCTGCTCAGCCTCGACGCGATGACCGGGAAGGTGGTCTGGGAGTACTCGGCCCCCGAGGAGCTGATCACCAAGCCGGTGGTCGCCGAGGGCCTGGTGATCGTGATGTCGACCTCGGACACGGTCTACGCCGTGGACCTCGCGACCGGGGTCTGGCGCTGGCAGTACCGGCGCGACGTCCCCGCGGACTTCACGCTGCGCGGCGCGGGGCGCCCCCAGGTCGCAGGCGGGCGGGTGTACGCAGGCTTCGCCGACGGCTACGCGGCGGCGCTGGACCTCAAGGACGGCACGCTGGTCTGGGCCAAGGAGCTGGGCTCGGCCAAGCAGTTCGCCGACGTGGACGCCGGCCCGGTGGTGGACGAGGCAGGCCGGGTCTACTTCGCTTCCTTTGCCACCGGCGTCTATGCCCTCGAGGGGGCGACCGGGCAGATCGTGTGGACCTCTCCGCGCTCCGGAGTGAGCGCCCTCGCACTCAGTCCCGCCGGCCGCCGGCTGTTCGTGGGCGGCGCGAACTACCTGGGGGCGCTCTCCGCCGAGACTGGCGCCGAGCAGTGGAGCTCCACCCTGGGCAAGGAGCGGTTCGTCTCCGCGCTGGCCGTGGTGGACGGGATGCTGCTCGCCTCGACCGGCCCCGGACCGATGCTCTTCGTGGACTCCACGACCGGCCGGCTGCGCAACCAGTTCGAGCCCGGGCGCGGCGTCTGGGCGCGCGCCAACGTGCACCCGGGGCAGGCGGTGGTGCTCTCCAACCGCGGCGTGGTCTACGACCTCGCGATCTCGGGACAGCCGTGACCCTCAAGAAGGTCCGTGTCGTCGCGGCGCTCTTCCGGCGCGGCGCCGAGGTGCTGGTGCAGCAGCGAGGCCCCGGCGGCGCGCGCGGGCTGCTCTGGGAGTTCCCCGGCGGAAAGGTCGAGCCGGGTGAGTCCGAGCCCGCGGCGCTCGTGCGCGAGTGCCGGGAGGAGATGGGCGTCGAGTCCGAGGTGGGCCGGAAGCTCGCCGAGGTGCACCACCGCTACGCCGATCTCGAGGTCGAGCTGGTGCTCTACGCGGCCACGCTGACGCGAGGCGAGCCCCAGGCCCTGCACGCCCACGCCCTGCGCTGGCTCGCAGTGGACCGGCTGGCTGAGCTGCCGTTCTGCGAGGCGGACGGGCCGTTCATCCGCAGCCTCCAGGCCGGGGAGTACTGAGATCGCCCGGAGCGGGGCTCTCCGGATGAGGGGATTGCCCAAGCCCACCGGCCTGCCTTACCTTGCCTCCCGCGTCGGTGCTCCGACGCGTCTCATGACCACCCGCTCCTGAAGCCACTGGCGTCGTCGCCGTCCCTGCCGGGTTCCCTCCCGGCCTGGCCTCCAGGAGTCCTCCATGCCTTCCGTGCGCCTCCAGCGCCTGTCGTTCTCATACACCGACGCGGTCCCCCTCTTCGAAGACGTCCAGCTCCACCTCCCCGAGGGCTGGACCGGCCTCGTCGGCGCCAACGGAGCCGGCAAGTCCACGCTCCTCCACCTCCTCGCGGGGACGCTCGCGCCCACCTCGGGCCACGTGCTCCTCGAACCTGCCGGGGCCCGCGTCGAGCTCTGCCTCCAGGAGGTCGATCGAGCGGCGGGCGTGGACGTGCTCGCCGAGGCCACTGACCGCACCTCGCGGCGGATCCTCGGTCAGCTACGGCTCGATCCCTCGGCGCTCACGCGCTGGTCGACGCTGTCGCCGGGTGAGCGCAAGCGCTGGCAGATCGGCGCGGCCCTCTGGCGCGAGCCGGACCTGTTGCTCCTCGACGAGCCCACCAACCACCTCGACGTCGAGGCCAGGAGCTGGCTCCTCGGGGCGCTCCAGCGATTCCGCGGCGTGGGCGTGGTCGTCTCCCACGACCGGGACCTGCTCGAGGCGCTGACCTCCCAGACCCTGCGGGTCCACTCCGGCGCGGTCAGGCTGTGGCCCGGCAGCTACGAGAGTGCCCGCCGCGAGTGGGAGTCGGAGACGAGGACGCAGCTCGCCCAGCGCACCCTCGCCCGTGACGAACAGCGCCGCCGTGAGCAGCGCCTGGCCCAGGCCCGCCGGGAGGCGCAGGCCGCCTCCGCGCAGACCAGCACCCGGAGGCGCATGCGCAGCCGCAACGACTCCGACGCCCGGACCCTGGGCGCGCAGACCCGAGCCGAGTGGGCCGAGTCCCGCCTCTCTCGTGGCGTCGAGGTGCTGCGCCGCCAGGCCGAGCGTGGCGCCGAGGAGCTGGAGTCGCTCGCGGCCCCGGATGCCGACCTGGGACGCAGCGTCTTCGTGGGCTTCGAGCCCGCGCCCAGGCCGGTGCTCTGCACGCTCGCGGTGCCCGAGCTGCGGGCCGGAGACACCCGCGTCCTCGGCCCGCTCTCGCTCGTCGTCCGCCGCGAGGACCGCCTCC